>NZ_JBEYXJ010000027.1:0-82942 GCF_040645015.1 Streptomyces sp. NPDC046881
GGACGTACTTGGGTCTGCGCCCGGTGCGGCGAGAGTGCGTGCCAGGCGTCGCGGGGCAGGAGGGACTTTGCGGACACGGCCTAGCGCGACCGGGACGACCGGCCGGGCCCGCTCAGGCGAGCTTCTTGACCAGCAGCTCGAACTGCAGGTCGTCGCGCTGCGGGATGCCGAAGCGTTCGTCGCCGTACGGGAACGGGCTCATCCGTCCCGTACGGCGGTAACCGCGGCGCTCGTACCAGGCGATCAGGTCGTCGCGCACCGAGATCACCGTCATGTGCATCTCGGTGGCGCCCCAGATCTGCCGGGCCTGCCGCTCGGCCTCGGCGATGACGGTCTTGCCGAGGCCCGCACCCTGGAGGGACGGGCTGACCGCGAACATGCCGAAGTAGGCGTGGTCGCCGCGGTGCTCCAGCTGGCAGCAGGCGACGACACGGCCGTCCTGTTCCACGGTCAGCAGCCGGCTGTCGGGCGACTTGATGACCTCCAGCACGCCCTCCGGGTCGGTCCGCTGGCCCTCCAGGATGTCCGCCTCGGTGGTCCACCCGGCCCGGCTGCTGTCCCCCCGGTACGCCGACTCGATCAGGGCGACCAGGGCGTCGACGTCACCGTCGGTGGCGTCGCGGAAAACGAGTCCGGTGGCGGGGGTGTCCATGGCGGCGGTCTCCGATCTCGGGCGTGGCTGAACCAGGGACGAGGGTAGCGCTGCCGCTAGCCTCCGGTGCATGGTGCATGTACTCAGCAGCCGCACGCTTCTCCAGCCCACCGATCCCGAGCGGTCCCGCGCCTTCTACGGCGAGCAGTTGGGCCTGCCGGTGTACCGCGAGTTCGGTACGGGCCCCGAGCGCGGGACGGTGTACTTCCTCGGCGGCGGGTTCCTGGAGGTCTCCGGACGCTCCGACACCCCGCCGTCGCCCGCTGTACGGCTGTGGCTCCAGGTCGAGGACGTGACGGCCGCGCACGAGGAGCTGCGGGCCGGGGGCGTCGAGATCCTCCGGCCTCCGCAGCGGGAACCCTGGGGCCTGATCGAGATGTGGATCAACGACCCGGACGGCACGCGCATCGTCCTGGTGGAGGTCCCGGGCGACCATCCCTTGCGGTACCGGCCGGGGATCTGACCAGGGGGCCGGGGGGCCTCGGTGCGGGAACCGGGTCGGTCGCCGGCCGGGCTGCCCGCCGGCGCCCCGCACAGCACCGGCTGCGCCGCCCGCCGGCCGGTCGACGCCCGCCAGGGCCCCTTACCCTCCCGTCCGTGGCGGCACTATGCCGGTGACGGGATTCGGCCGGTGCCCCCGCCAGGACACCCGCCGGCTCCGCACACGATGCCGGCCGGCCCGGCACCCGCCCCCGCCGAGCCACGGGCCCGCCCCCCTTTGGCCCGGTATCCAGCGGGGCCCGGGGCGCCCCTGCCCCGGGTCCCGGCTCTCGCTCCGGGCGACGACGAGGTCGCGATCTCCCTGCTCTCCCGGGCCCGCGACGATGTCGCCTGCTCCGCGCCGGAGTTCGTGGCGCTGCTGCGCCGCCTCCCGTCCCGGACCTCCCGGGGCGGAGCGCTGGACGTGGTCGTCGTGGACCCGTCCCGGCCGGCGTGGGCGGCTGGTGAGGAGGTCCGGGACGCGCTCGCGTCGGCGCTGGAGGACGTGCTCACCGGGTGGCCTTGCGGCCCGGCCGGTGCCGGTCACGCGCGCAGTGCGCCGATGCGGCCTTCCAGTCGGGTGAGCAACTCGGCCAGCAGCCCGGCCAGTTCGTCCTGGCCCTCGGGGGCCAGGACGGACAGGACGGCGGTCTCGTAGGCGAGTTGCTCGGGGAGGATGCCGTCGACCAGGTCACGGCCGGCGTCGGTGAGGCGCAGGTGGGCGACGCGGCGGTCGCGGGTGTCGCCGCGCCGCTCGACCAGCCCGCGCTCGGTCAGCTGCTTGACCCGCTTGGTGACGGCGGCCCCGGAGGAGAAGGTCTCCCGGGCCAGCTCGCCCGGGGTCAGCTCGTGGCCGGTGCGGCGCAGCGCGCCGAGCAGGTCGAACTCGGCACGGCTCAGCCCGGCGCGGCGCAGCGGGGCGTCCTCGGCCTGCTGGAGCAGCGCGGCGCAGCGGTTGATCCGGCCGATGATCTCCATGGGCCCGGTGTCCAGCTCGGGATGGACGGCCCGCCACTGGCGGACGACGGCGGAGACGGTGTCGCCGCGCGCGGGGTCGGTACCGGCCCCCGGCCGGGTACCGGCCGTGTCGCTTCCGGGCGTCGGTCCGCCGTTCGTCGCCGTCATGGCCGCATGTCCTCCGTCGTCCTGCCCGGGCCCGGGCCACGGTCGTGCTCCCGGCCCGGGTCCTCGTCCCGGTCCTGCGGTACGAGCCCCTGACGCCGTACCGTCGCCGCGAGCGTACGGTGTCCGGACTGTTCGGTGAGCACGACCCGCTCCTCGGGCAGGGCGCGCTGCCACCACTCGCCGGCGGCGGCGTCGGCCGTGGCACGCAGGTCGACGAGGGCGGCGGCGAGCCCGCGGCGGGCGGACTCCAGGGCGCGCGGGGCCGGATGCGGCTCGGCGAGCAGGCGGGCGGCGTTCTCGCGGGCGCGCTCGGCCGCGGTCAGCGCCAGCTCCAGGCGGTCGCCGGCGCGCCGGTTGGTGACGGCGACGGCGGCGACGAAGCCGACCAGGGCGCCGACGAGGGTGTCCGCGATCCGGTCGGTGATCAGCTCGGCGGGGTTCTGGGCGCGGGCGAACTCGGTGATGAGCAGCGCCATCGGGGTGACGCAGACGCTGCCCAGCCAGTAGTTGCGGCCGATGAGCGCCTCGGCGCCGAAGTTGAGGGCGAGGCAGCACAGCACCAGGGCGGCGGGGTGCAGATGGGCGAGCGGGGCGAGGGCGGCGAAGGCGAGGACGCCGACGAGGTTGCCGACGACCCGCTGGACGCCCCGGTTCCAGGTGAGGCTGACGTTGGCCTGGTAGAGGGAGGCCGCGGTGACCAGCGCCCAGTACGGGCGGCCGACGCCGAGCGCGAGGGCGGCGTATCCGGCGAGGGCGCAGCCGAGCGCGGTGCGTGCGGCGAGCGGGGCGAGGGGGGCGAGGCGGTGCCACGGGGAGCGGGGCGGCATGGCCTGTTCGGCGGCCACGCCGAGGAGTTCGTCGGCGGACTCGCGCGGCGCCCCGACGCGCGGGACGCGGCCGGTGCCGCGCAGGTCGCGGGCCCAGGCGCGCAGGCGTGCGGGGTCGGTGTCGGCGGGGGCGGCGAGGGCGACCTCGGCGCGGACGAGGAGTTGTTCGAGGGCGCGCCGGGTGCGGTCGGGGCGGGTGCCGGCGGCGAGGAGGGACCCCCAGGCGGCGTGGATCGCGGCGGCGGTCGCGGCGCGGGCCCGGGCGTGGCCGTCGGCGGTGCCGCGCGTGCCGGCGTATGCGGCGGCGGCGTTCAGGGCCTGGGCGGTGGCGCGGCGCTCGGGGCCGTGCGGGCGGAGCAGCCCGGGTGCCATGCCGACCAGCCAGGCCCAGGCGCCGGCGGCCAGGGCCAGTCCCAGGTGCCCGGGGATCTGGCCGGGGGTCTGAGGGACGAACAGCGAGGCGGAGCTGATGAAGGTGAGGACCACGTTGCCGGGCGGCCCGATCCGGGTGGCGTCGCACACGGTCTTCTGGACCGCCGCGAGGACGGCGCCGACGGTGACGAGGACGACGGCGTTCGTGGTGAGCGCCGCGGCGAGCAGGGCGACGGCGAGACCGCCGACCATGCCGAGCACCACCCAGGCCAGGGCGCGGGCCCGGGCGGCGTAGGGCCGGTTGTGGCCGTAGAGGGCGCACAGCGAGCCGGCCATCGTGTACATCGCGAGGTCGAGGCGGCCGAGGGCGAGGAGGGCGAGGTTGGGCGGGGCGACCGCGGCGACCACGCTCAGCGCGGGCTTGAACCAGATGTCGGAGGGGCGTCCCAGGCGGAGCACTCCGGCGAGGGGAAGACGGTGGGGGGTCGCACTGCTCATACCATCAATTTAGCACGTGTTTTACTCGTGAAACAGTTCCCCGGCGGGGTGGCACGTATCGCGCTCCCCCGCATGCTCCCCGTGTACCCCCTTGCGCTCGCGTGCGCTCCGCCGGCCGTGGGCATCGCATCCCTCGACCGACCGTCGAGCGTGGAGGTGCGCGTGCACGGACCGGTGTCGACCGCCTGGCCGCTGGTCGCGCTGTGCGCGGTGACCGGGGCCTACTGCCTGCTGCGGATGCGCAGCGCCGTCGAGGAGCAGCGCCGGGCCGCCGGCGGCGAGGCGCTGATGGGGTTCGGCATGGCCGCGATGGCCGTACCGGCGGCCGTGTTCACCCCGCCGAGGTGGGCGTGGCCCGTGTACGCGGCCGTGTTCGGCGCGGCGGCCGTGCGCGCGCTGTGGACCGCGCGCGGCGCCCCGCACCACCTGCACCACCTGGTGGGCAGCGCCGCGATGGTCTACATGTCCGTGGTGATGGCCGCGTCCCCCTCCGCCGCCCACCACGTCCACGGGGGCACCGGCGTGCCCCTGCTGACCGGCGCGCTCCTGCTGTACTTCACGGGGTACGTGCTGCTCTCCGGCGCCCGCCTGGTACCCACCGCCACTCCACCGGCCACCGCCCCGGCCCGCTGGGGCGACCGCCCGGAACTGGCCCGGGCGTGCCGGCTGTCGATGGGGATCGGCATGGTGGCGATGCTGCTGGCGATGTGAGCCGCGGGCTTCCGGCCTGCTCGACGTGGAGCAGGCCGCGGGAGGCGCCGTCCGGCTTTGCCCGGCACGGCCCGGGTGTCAGCCGTTGAGGGTCTGCATCAGTTCGGGGGCGTAGCGGTCGCCGGAGACGATGCCGCGCGGCGCTACGGCTTCGATGGCGGCCACGTCCTCATCGGTGATCGTCACGACGGTGGCGGCGACGTTCTCCTCCAGGTAGCGGCGGCGCTTGGTACCGGGGATGGCGACCGCGCCCTGGCGCAGCACCCAGGCGAGAGCCAACTGGGACGGCGAGACCTGCTTGGCGGCGGCGATACGGCGGACCTCGTCGACCACCGCCAGGTTGCGGGCGAAGTTCTCGCCCTGGAAGCGCGGGTCGGTACGGCGGAAGTCGTCGGCGGCGAAGTCGTCCGGGCCGGTGATCGCACCGGACAGGAACCCGCGTCCGAGAGGCGAGTAGGCGACCAGGCCGATCCCGAGCTCGTCCAGGGTGGCCCTGACCCCGTCGTCCTCGATGCCGCGCTCGAAGAGCGAGTACTCGGTCTGGACCGCCGTGATCGGGTGGACGGAGTGGGCGCGGCGGATGGTCCGCGGGGCGACCTCCGACAGGCCGATGTAGCGGACCTTGCCGGCGGCCACCAGCTCACCCATGGCGCCGACGGTCTCCTCGATCGGCACCTGCGGGTCGACCCGGTGCAGGTAGTAGAGGTCGACGTGGTCGGTGCCCAAGTGGCGCAGGGAGCGGTCCAGGGCACGGCGGATGTACTCGGGGCGCCCGTTGAGGCCGACGAGCGTGCCGTCGTCGGTGAACTCGACACCGGTCTTGGTGGCGACGACGGCCTGCTCGCGGCGGCCGGCGAGGGCCTTGCCGAGGAGCTGCTCGTTGAGGAACGGGCCGTAGCTCTCGGCGGTGTCCAGCAGGGTCACGCCCAGTTCCAGGGCGCGGTCGATGGTGGCGAGCGACTCGGTCTCGTCGGTGCTGCCGTAGAAGGCGCTCATGCCCATGCAGCCGAGTCCTTCGGCGGAGACGGTCAGGCCCTGGCTGCCGAGGGTGCGGAGTTCCATGATGATCTTCCTTGCTGTCGCGGGTCACCCCGCGGTGTGTGACTGGTCGGTGGTGCGTCCGGTGTGCCGCGGTTCCCGGCCCGGAGGAGGCTGCGGGGCGGGCGGGGCGCGGCGGTGGTGGGGCGCCGGCGGGCGGGGGCGCGTTGCGGCTGCCGCGTCCCGCGTAGGCAGTGCACCCGTCGGGACGCGGGGCGGTCAGCGCACCCAGGTACCGGTGAGGGCCTGGACGGCGGAGCCGTCGAGGTCGGCGAGGGCGGTGGCGACGAAGTCGCGGGCCCACTGCGAGGTCTGGACACGGAAGGGCGGGCGGGCGGCGGTCAGGGCGTCGACGATCGGGGCGGCCGCCTCGGCCGGGGTCTGGGCGTTGGCGAAGGACTGCCGGGTGCGGGTGAGGTAGGCCTCGAGCGCCGGGGCGTAGGGCCCGGCGGCGGCGAGCAGTGCCGGGACGTCCAGGCCGAGATTGGCGACGAACTCACTCGCCACCGCGCCCGGCTCGACCACGGTGACATCGACACCGACGGTGGCGGCGACCGGCGCGAGGGACTGCATGAAGCCCTCGACGGCGAACTTGGCCGCGCAGTACGCCTCGTTGAAGGGCTGGCCGACGGCGCCGCCGACGCTGCCGACGGTGATCACCCGGCCCTTGGACGCACGCAGGTGCGGCAGGGCGGCCCGGGTCACCGCCACCACGCCGAAGAAGTTGACCTCCATGGCCGCGCGGACGTCGTCGACGCTGCTCTGCTCGATGGTGCCCACCTGGGCGGCGCCGGCGTTGTTGACCAGCCCGTCGAGGCGGCCGTGCTCGGCGACGACCTCGTCCAGGCAGGCGGTGATGCTCGCGGAGTCGGTCACGTCCAGGCGCTTGACCTGGATCCGGTCCGCGACACCCGCCTCGGTGGCGGCCTTGAGCAGGGCCTCGGCCTTGCCGGTGTCACGCATGGTGGCGATGGTCGTCCAGCCCGCCCGGGCGGTGCCGATGGCCGCGGCCAGGCCGATGCCGGAGGACGTACCGGTGATCAGAACCGTCTTCGGAGAGCTCATGAGGGTCTTCCTTGCCTGGGGAGCACAACGGGCCGACGCCCGTAACCGGGGAGTTCCCCAGTTATCCGCCACGGTAAGCGGGGAACTCCCCGGTTGTCCAGCTAGACTGGTCCCCGACGAAGGGAGCAGCCTTGACCACCAAGCCGAGCGCGTTGCGTGCCGATGCCCGCCGCAACCGGGAGCGCATCCTCGAAGCGGCCGTGCGCGCCTTCTCCGAGAAGGGCCCGGACGTCGCGATCGACACGATCGCCAAGGCCGCCGGCGTCGGTTCGGCCACGCTCTACCGCCACTTCCCCACGCGCGAGGCGCTGGTCGAGGCGGCCTACCGCAACGAGCTGGCCCGTGTCTGCGACAGCGCGGCGAAGCTGCTCGCCGAGAACGCGCCGGACCGGGCGATTCGCCTGTGGATGGACGACTTCATCGACTATCTCGCTGCCAAACAGGGCATGGCGGACGCGCTGCGGGCCGCGGTCGCATCCGGTGCGGACCCCTTCGCCGAGACCCTGGACAAGCTCGGCACCGCGCTCGGCACCCTGCTGCACGCCGGCGCCGACGCCGGTCTCCTGCGCCCGGACATCGACCCCTTCGACGTCGGCTTCAGCCTGGCCGGCGTCGCGCTGATCACCAGCGCCCCCGACCAGCGCGAACGGGCCGGCCGCCTCCTCGACCTGCTCCTCGACGGCCTCCGGTACGGAGCGGCCGGACCGACTGCCGGACCGACGCCCAGCTCATGACCCGGCTCGTACCGGCACCCTGCGGGGCGCGCGGTGGGCGCCGGGGCCGGGGTGGCCCCGCGTTGGCTGCGTCACTTCGGTGCCGTGGACCGTACCGCCGGGCGGCTCGGCGCTCATAGGGTGCTGACCATGATGGTCCCCGTGGCACTGCTGCTGCTCGGCGCCCTGACCGCCGTCGTCGCCCCGCGGTTGCTCGCCCGGGCCGACTGGCCGGACCACGAGCCGGTCGTCGCCCTGTGGGTGTGGCAATGCGTCGTGGCGGCCGTCCTGTTGTGCTGCGCCCTGTCGATGACCCTGAGCGCGGCGGCGGCCTGGCAGGCGGTGCGCGGGCATGTGTTCGCCACCGCCCCGCGCGGGGTCGTCGAGGCCTACGCCCTCGGCGCGGCCGGCCCCTGGGCGGCGCCCACCGCCGTGCTGCTCGCCTGCGGCGGCCTGTGGAGCCTGGCGATGCTGGTCCGCGAGGTCGTACGGGCCCGGGCCCGGCGGCAGCAGCGGCGGGCGGAACTGCTGGTGCGGGCACCGCTGTTGCCGGGTGAGGAGCCGGCGAGCGGCCGGCTGGTGGTGCTGGAGGGGGACCGTCCCGACGCCTGGTGGCTGCCCGGCGCGGCGCCGCGGCTGGTCGTCACCACGGCGGCGCTGCGCCGTCTGAAGGGCCGTCAACTGGACGCGCTGCTCGCGCACGAGCAGGGGCACGCGCAGGCCCGGCACGACTGGCTGCTGCACTGTTCGGCCGCGCTGGCCGGCGGCTTCCCGCAGGTCCCGGTGTTCGCCGCGTTCCGCGACGAGATGCACCGGCTGGTGGAGCTGGCCGCCGACGACATGGCCTCCCGCCGCTTCGGCCGCCTGACCACGGCCCTGGCGCTGGTCGGGCTGAACGAGGAGCGGGGCGTGTTCGGGCCCTGCCCGACCCCGCAGGCGCACGTGCCGCAGCGGGTGCACCGGCTGCTGGCCGCTCCGGACCGGCTGCCGGCGCTGCGCCGGCTGCGCCTGACGGCGGCCGCCGCGCTGGTGCCCGTGATCCCGGTGCTGGTGGCGCTCGTACCCGGGCTGCGGGCGCTGGGCTGACCTCTGCCGCTTGGCCCCCGGCCGCCCCGTCCACAAAGATCGCTGCATGCACCAACCTCCCCCCGCTCCCCCGTCGCCCCCCTCCCCCGGACCGCCGGCGGCGCTCCGCACGGCCGCCGGCGCGGCCGCGGCCCTCGCCGCCTGCTTCGTGGCGCTGCTGGTCCTCGTCGCCCTGCGCTGGCATCCCCTGCTCGACGTGGACAGCCGTATCTCCCGGGCCACCCACCGCTGGGCGGTGCGCGACCACGAGCTGACCCATGTCTTCCGGGTGCTCACGGACTGGGTGTGGGACCCGCTCACCATGCGTCTGCTGGCCGGCGCGGCGGCGGTGTGGCTGGTCTGGCGGCGCGCGGCCTGGTGGACGGCGCTGTGGCTGGGGGTCACCTGCGCGGTGGCCACGCTCGTGCAGCAGTCGGTGAAGGCCGTCGTCGCCCGCCCCCGCCCGGTCTGGCCGGACCCCGTCGACTCCGCCCACTACGCGGCCTTCCCGTCCGGTCACGCGATGACCGCCACCGTCGTGTGCGGCCTGCTGCTGTGGCTGCTGCACCGCCGCGGCGCGGGCCGCGCCCTGTGGCGCACGGCGGTGGCGGCGGCGCTGGTGTCGGTGGCGGGCGTGGGCGTGACCCGGGTGTGGCTGGGCGTCCACTGGCCGTCGGACGTGCTGGGCGGCTGGCTGGGCGGAGCGCTGCTGGTGGCCGTGGCGGTGGTGGTGTACGAGTGGCCGCGGAACGCGCGGACCCGGCTGCCGGCGCGCCGGCGCCGGTAGAGTCCCGTCCATGGCTGCCGTGTTGTTCGACTTCTCCGGGACGCTGTTCCGTATCGAGTCCGCCGAGTCCTGGCTGCGCGCGGTACTGGCCGAGACGGGCCACAGCCTGCCGGAACTCGAACTGACCCGGGCCGCACGGGCCTTGGAGGCGGCCGGGGGGCTGCCGGGCGGCCCGGAGCCGGTGGAGCTGCCGGCGGACCTCGCCGGGCTGTGGGCCGTGCGGGACGAGAGCGCGCAGCTGCACCGGGCCGTCTACACCGGCCTGTCCCGCCGGGTGCCGCTGCCCGATCCCGGGCTGTACGACGCCCTGTACGACCGGCACATGGCGCCGGCGGCCTGGTCGCCGTACCCCGACGCGGAGCGGGTGCTGCGCACCCTGCGCGAGCGCGGTATCGGCGTCGGCGTGGTCAGCAACATCGGCTGGGACCTGCGCCCGGTCTTCCGCGCGCACGGCCTCGACGCCTACGTCGACACGTACGTGCTGTCGTACGAACACGGGGTGCAGAAGCCCGATCCGCGGCTGTTCTCGGTGGCCTGCGAGACGCTCGGCGCGGATCCGCAGCAGGTGGTGATGGTCGGCGACAGCCGGGCGGCGGACGGCGGTGCGGCCGCGCTCGGGTGCCGGGTGCACTTCGTGGACCACCTGCCGGTGGACCGGCGTCCCGATGCGCTGCTGCCCGTGCTGGACCTGGTGAGCTGAGCGGCGGCTCGGGCGGGGAAGGGGACGGCCGGTGCCGTCCGTCCGGGACGCTCCCCCGCGTCGCCCCAGACGAACGGCCGTTCCGGGCGGGCCCCAGGCACAGGGGCGCCCCGCTGCGTTGAGTATAGTTGGCTGGCAGCCAGTCAACGCAGGAGTTACAGGATGTCCCCGCGCAGCGCCTCGGTCAATGAAGAATTGCGGCGGCGTTCCCGGGAACGGCTGCTGCAGGCCGCCGTCGAACTCGTCGGTGAGCACGGGTTCGAGGCCACGACGCTGGGCGACATCGCGGACCGGGCCGGTTCGGCGCGCGGACTGGTGTCGTACTACTTCCCCGGCAAGCGCCAGTTGGTGCAGTCCGCCGTGCACCGGCTGATGCACCGCACGCTGGAGGAGGCGCTGGAGCGGGAGCCGCGCACCGAGGACGGCCGGGAGCGGCTGGCCCGGGCCATCGACGCGATCCTGGGCCTGGCCCGGGACCGGCCGGTGCTGATGCGCCAGCACATGGCGGGCCTGCTCCAGGCCGAGGGCTTCGTGCAGTGCCCGGAGCAGCGCCGGCTCGCGGAGCTGCTGAGCGACACGGTGGCCCGGTACGGCGCGCAGAACGTCTCGGCCGACTACCCGATGCTGCGGGCCCTGTTGATGGGCGCGGTGTACGCGGCGCTGGTGCCGGGGGTGCCGATGCCCGTGCCGGTGCTGCGGGCCGAACTGTTCCAGCGGTACGGGCTCGACCGGGAGATGGGCGTGCCCCCGGAGAGCGAGCCGGACCCGGCGGCGGGGGGCGGGGACCTGTCCCGGTTCTTCGCCACGGAGGAACGGCCGAGCGGCTCCTGACGGGGCCGGCCCGTCCGGAGGCGGCGCCGCCGGGCCGCCGCGCCTTCCGCGCGTGCCGCACGGAGGATGATCACATTGGTACGCACGGACCCGCCTCCGGGTCACCCCACCGGCCCCTGCCGCCGGGCGCCCGGTGGTGCCATGCTGGAGCCGTCCGCACACTCTCCTTCGGGCGAGGAGTACCGCTGTGCTGCGTGTCGCCGTCGTCGGTTCCGGGCCGAGTGGGTGTTACACCGCCCAGAGCCTGATCCAGCTCGATCCCGAGGTCCGCGTGGACGTCCTGGACCGGCTGCCGTGCCCCTACGGCCTGGTCCGCTACGGCGTCGCCCCCGACCACGAGAAGATCAAGTCCCTCCAGGGCAGCCTGCGGTCGGTGCTGGAGCACGAGCGGGTGCGGTTCCTCGGCGGGGTCCGGGTGGGCGGCCCCGGCGGCCTGTCCGTGCAGCGGCTGCGCGGGCTCTACCACGCGGTGGTCTACTGCGTGGGCGCCGCCACCGACCGGCGGCTCGGGATCCCCGGCGAGGAGCTGCCGGGCAGCTGGTCCGCGACCGAGTTCGTGTCCTGGTACAGCGCCCATCCGGACGCGGCCGACGCGGGCTTCCTGCGCGGGGTGCGCTCGGCGGTGGTCATCGGGGTCGGCAACGTCGCGGTGGACGTCACCCGGATGCTGGTCCGGGGCGCGGCGGAGCTGCGCCCCACGGACATCCCGCAGGCCGCGCTGGACGCGCTGGCGGCGAGCGGGCTCACCGAGGTGCACATGGTGGGCCGGCGCGGCCCCGCCCAGGCCCGCTTCACCACCAAGGAGCTGCGCGAGCTGGGCGGCCTGCCCGGCACCGACGTGATCGTCGACCAGGGCGAGCTGGCGCTCGATCCGGCCGATCCCGGCGCCCTGCCGGCCGGGCCGCGCCGCAATGTGGAGGTGCTGCGCGCCTGGGCGGCACGGCCGGCCACGACGGCCGCCCGGCGGATCCGGCTGCGGTTCTTCCTGCGTCCGGTGGAGCTGCTGGAGGAGGGCGGCAGGGTGGGGGCCGTCCGCTTCGAACGGACGGCGCCGGACGCATCCGGCGGCGTGACCGGCACGGGCCGGTACGAGGACGTGTCCGCGCAACTGGTGCTGCGTTCGGTGGGCTATCGCGGCGTGCCGCTGGAGGGGCTGCCGTTCGACCCGGCGAGCGGCACGATCCCGCACCGGGAGGGCCGCGTGCTGCGCGACGGCGTGCCCTCGCCCGGCGAGTACGTCGCCGGGTGGATCAAGCGCGGCCCGACGGGGGTCATCGGCACCAACCGGCCCTGCGCCAAGGAGACGGTGACCACGCTGCTCGCGGACGCTCCCGCGCTCGGCCGCGCGGACGTGCCGGAGGATCCCGTCGCGGTCCTGCGGGCGGCCGGCATCGCACCCGTGCCGTGGGACGGCTGGCTGGCGATCGAGCGGGCCGAGGCCGAGCTGGGGGCCCGGCTGGGGCGGAGCGTGGTCAAGCTGGCCGACTGGGACACCCTGCTGGGCGCGGCACGGGTGTCGTGACGCGCGGGGTGTTCCCGGCGGCCGGGCGGGCGCGTCCGTAGCTCACGGAGGCCGGCGGCCGGACGGCTCAGCCGGGGCTGCCGATGCGGCCGGCCTGCCGGGCGGCGGCGGCGAGGAGGCTGTCGAGCAGGCCCGGGAAGAGGCCGTCCAGATCGTCCCGGCGCAGGCCGTTCATCTTGGCCGTGCCCCGGTAGACCTGCCGGATGACCCCGCTCTCCCGCAGCACCCGGAAGTGGTGCGTGGTGGTGGACTTGGTCACCGGCAGGTCGAACTGCGAACAGGTCAGCTCCGCTTCCTTCGCGGCGAGTTCGCGCACGATCTGCAGCCGCATCGGGTCGGAGAGCGCGTGCAGCACGGCCTCCAGGCGGATCTGCTCCCGGTCCGGGTGCGGCAGCGCGCGGCCGGTGGTGGCGGTGTCGGTCACGGCGGCTGCTCCCTCGTCACGGAATCGTCTTCCCGCATTGTACGAGAGGCATCGTAGTTTGACATCCCTCGTAGTACGAGGAGTACCGTACGAAGCCACCAGCGGTCCGTGACGAATGGAGTCCGACGTGAGTGCGCTCTTCGAGCCCATCACCCTGCGCGAAGTGACCATCCCGAACCGGGTGTGGATGCCCCCGATGTGCCAGTACTCGGCCGAGCCGGAGGGCCCGCTCGCCGGCGCCCCGCACGACTGGCACTTCGCGCACTACGCGGCGCGGGCCACCGGCGGCACGGGGCTGATCGTGGTGGAGGCCACCGCGGTCTCGCCCGAGGGCCGGATCTCCCCGTACGACCTCGGACTGTGGAACGACACCCAGGTGGAGGCCTTCCGCCGGATCACCCGCTTCCTCACCGCGCAGGGCACCGTGCCGGCGGTCCAGCTCGCGCACGCCGGCCGCAAGGCGTCCACCGACCGGCCGTGGAAGGGCGGCGCGCCCCTCGGGCCGGAGGCGCACGGCTGGCAGCCGTTCGGCCCGAGCGCGCTGCCGTTCGACGAGCGCCACCCGGTGCCCACCGAGCTGACCGTCGAGCAGATCGACGAGATCGTCGGGCAGTTCGCCGCCGCCGCGCGCCGGGCGCGCGCCGCGGGCTTCGAGATCGTCGAGATCCACGGCGCCCACGGCTATCTGATCCACGAGTTCCTCTCCCCGCACTCCAACCACCGCACCGACGCCTACGGCGGCTCGTACGAGAACCGCGCCCGGTTCGCCCTCCGGGTCGTGGACGCCGTACGGGAGGTGTGGCCGGCGGACAAGCCGGTGTTCTTCCGCGTCTCGGCCACCGACTGGCTCGAGGACGGCGGCTGGACCCCGGAGGACACCGTCCGCCTCGCCCACGACCTGCACGCCCACGGCGTCGACCTGCTCGACGTCTCCACCGGCGGCAACGCCCCCGGCGTCACCATCCCGGCCGAGCCGGGCTACCAGGTGCCGTTCGCCGCCCGGGTGAGGAGCGAGACCCCGCTGCCCGTCGCCGCCGTGGGCCTGATCACCGATACCGGGCAGGCCCGGAAGATCCTGGCGAACGGCGAGGCCGACGCGGTGCTCCTCGGCCGGGAGCTGCTGCGCAACCCGTCCTGGGCCCGGCACGCCGCCCGCGAACTGGGCGCGGAGGTCCGGGTGCCGGACCAGTACCACCGCTCGGTCTGAGTCCGGCGCCGACGGGCGCGGTGCCGGTCACGTCGGCAGGAGCCGGGTGACGGTCCGTTCCAGGCGGGGCAGGGTGCGCTGGCCCGCCAGGGCGAGCGCGATCGCGGCCACGACGCCGGCCCAGGCGACCGGGCCGAGCGGGGTGCAGCCGAACACCCGGCTGATGCCCGGGGTCTGGACCATGGCCACGAGTGCCAGCGCGGAGCCCAGCGAGGTGACCTGCACCAGACGGCTGTCGCGCCGGTCGAGGAGGGTCTGCACGAGCTGGGTGCCGACCACCCCGCACAGCGCCATGGTGCTGGAGCGGCGGGCGGTGCCCGGCGTGAAGCGGCCGATCAGCCAGGCCGTGACCGCGCCCAGGCAGGTGGTCAGCGCCCGGTGCCGGATCTGCCGCAGCAGCGGGTCGCCCAGCACCCCGGCCGCCTCCTCCACGTGCCCCAGGTCCGCCTCGCCCTCCTTCTCCGTCACGGCCACCGCCATCGACGGGAAGAGGTCGGTGAACAGGTTCACCATGAGCATCTGCCGCGTGGACAGCGGCGCCCGCCCGGACAGCAGCGTGCCGAGGATGCCGAACCCGACCTCGCCCGCGTTGCCGCCGATCAGGATGGCGATCGCGTCGGCCACGCTGTGCCACAGCGCACGGCCCTCGCCGACCGCGTCGATCAGCACCGTCAGGTCGTCGTCGGTCAGCACGATGTCCGCGGCGTTGCGCGCGGCGGCCGAGCCCCGCGCGTTGATACCGACGCCGATGTCGGCGGCCCGGATGGCCGCGGCGTCGTTGGCGCCGTCGCCGACCATGCCGACCACCCGGCCCGCGTCCCGCAGCGCCTCCACGACCTGGAGCTTCTGCTCGGGTGCCACCCGGGCCACCACGCCCGCGTCACGCAGCATCCGGGCCCGCGTCGCGCGGTCCGCCGCGGCCAGCTCGTCGCCGGTGACCACCACGGTGTCCTCGGGCCAGCCGAGGTCGGCGGCGATCGACCGCGCGGTCTGCGGGTGGTCGCCGGTGAGCATGACCGGCCGTACGCCCGCCCCGTTCAGCCCGTTCACCAGGGCCGTCGAGGTTTCGCGCGCCACGTCGGACAGCGCCAGCAGGCCGGTGAACCCCAGGCCGGCCAGCGGGCGTTCGAGGGCGTCCGTCTCCTGCTCGTGCGCGCCGAGCGGGCGTTGGGCCACCGCCAGCACCCGCAGGCCGTCCCCGGCCAGCGCGTGCGCGGACTCCGAGGCACCGGCCGGCAGCCCGGCGCAGGCGGGCAGCACGGTTTCCGGGGCGCCCTTGACCACCAGCACGGGCGGCCCGTCGCCGCTGCGGCCGACGGCGGCGGCGTACCCGCGCGCGGCCTCGAACGGCACGTCGGCGAGCTGGGTCCAGTCCGGGTCGGGCGGTGCCGCGGCCAGTACGGCCTCGTCGGTGGCGTGCACCGGCCGGTCGGAATCGCCGTTCAGTCGCGGGCAGGCCCGGGCGGCGGCCCGGACGGTCTCCTCGTAGCCGGGGTCGGCCGCCGCGCGGACCGTGCCGTCGGCGTCGGAGGTGCGCACCAGCCGCAGCCGGTTCTCGGTGAGCGTGCCGGTCTTGTCGAAGCAGATGGTGTCCATGCGGCCCAGCGCCTCCAGCGTGCGCGGGGTGCGCACCAGGACACCGCCCCGGCTCAGCCGGCGGGCGGCCGCCAGCTGCGCCACCGTCGCCACCAGCGGCAGCCCCTCGGGTACGGCCGCCACGGCCACCGCCACCCCGCCGCTGACCGCCTCCCGGATCGGGGTGCCGCGCAGCAGCGCCAGGCCCGTCACCGCGGCGCCGCCCGCCAGGGTCAGCGGCAGCGCCTTGCGGGTGAGTTCCTGGAGCCGGGCCTGGACGCCGCCGGCCGGGGGCGTGCGGGCGGCGAGGTGCACGGCACGGGCGGCCTCGGTGCGGTCGCCGGTGTCGACCACGATGGCCCGGGCCTCGCCCGCCACCACGGTCGTGCCCTCGAAGAGCATGCAGCTGCGGTCGGCGACCGCGGCGTGCGGGGTGGGGTCCGTCTGCTTCTCCACCGGCAGCGACTCGCCGGTCAGGGCGGACTCGTCCACCTCCAGGCCCTCCTGCCACAGCAGCCGGGCGTCGGCGGGCACCACGTCGTCCGTCTTGAGCTGGATGACGTCGCCCGGCCGGAGCCTGCCCGCCTCCACGGTGAAGGTGCCGCCGGCCGGGGCCTCGGCCTCCGGCGGTACCACGCGCGCCTTCTGCTGCTGTTCCGCGACCAGCCCGGACAGCGCGCGCTCGGCCCGCAGCCGCTGGACTCCGCCGACCAGGGCGTTCAGGTCGAGGGCGCCGACGACGAGCAGCGCGTCCATCACTGAGCCGAGGATCGCCGACGCCGCCGAGCCGACCGCCAGGACCGGGGTCAGCGGGTCCTGGAGTTCCCCGCGGACGGCCCGGCCGAGCCGGTAGGACCAGCGGGCGGGCGCGGCGGCCGGGTGCCGGGTGACGGTGCGGGCCGCCTTGCGCATCCGCTCGGTCAGCGCGTTGCCGGCGTCGGGGGCGGGTTCGTGGGCCAGCCGGTCCCGGGCCTGGTCCGGGTCCAGCTCGTGCCAGTGCACGCGGGGGCGGGGGTGCGGGGCGCGGGCCGTCGCCACCCGCAGCGCGGCCCCGGCCCCGGACAGCAGCGCCATCGCGGCGCCGACGTCGACGGGGGCGTGCCGGAGCCCCGGCAGGACGGCGAGGCGGCCGCGTCCGCCACCGGACTCGCCGATGGCCACGAGCAGCCCGGACAGCGCGGCACCGGAGCGGGCCAGGGTCTGGGCCCGGCGGCCGACCCGGCGGGCGGCAGGGATCGCGGTGAGCACCCGCCACAGGTCGGGCAGGCCGTGCAGGGCGAGGACGTCGGCGCCCCACACCACCGCGCCGTCCCGGTCGGTCAGCGCGACCGCGACGTCGGCGGCCCGCAGCGCGGCCAGCACGTCGTGCTCGCCGGCCGCGCGCACCCGGGCGGCCACCAGTACGGCGCCCTCGTCGCCGCGCGCCTCGTACACCACGTCGTCCAGCGGCCGGCGGGCGTCGACGACCTGGTCGGCGAGACCGGTGAAGTCCTCCAGCACCGGATCGTCCACGAGCACGACCCGGAGCCCGGCCCGGCGGGCCGCGTCCAGCACCGGCTCGGCCCAGGCGTCGGCCTCGCCGTCCTCGGTGCGCAGCGCGCTCGGGTGCAGGACGAGCGTGCCGGCCATCTCCAGCTCGCGCAGCCGCTCCGGGTCGCGGACCAGGACGCCCGTGCGGGCCAGGGCGGCGCTGAGCACGGCGTGGAAGGCGGCGGGGCCGTAGCGGGCCGCCTTCGGGGAGCCCGCCAGCACCGCCTCCGCGGCCTCGGCGCCGTCGTGCTTGACCAGCAGGGTGGCCGCCGCGCCCAGGAGGCTGCCGGCGGAGGCGTGGGCCGCGTACTCCTGGGCCGGGGAGACGCGCAGCGGCGGGCGCGGCGGGCCGTCGGGGCCGGCGCCGAGGCTGAGCCGGTCGGGGGCGCACAGCCGGTCGTGCAGCGTCTCGAAGGCGGCCGAGCGGGCCACGGTCTCGGCCAGCTGGCAGGCGCGCAGCACACCGTCGAGCACCAGGGAGGTGGGGGTCTGGCCGGCGCCGTGCACGGCGGCGTTCGCGCAGGCCAGGACGAGGTCCATGCGGGTGTCGCCGAGCCGGGAGCGCAGCCGGGCACGGAAGCGCGGGTTCTCCCGCAGGAGGGTCACGACCGCGGTCAGCAGGCGGGGCGAGGGCGGCAGCCGCAGCCAGTACGCGGTCAGGGCGACGGCGATGCCGATGCCGTCGGCGGTGAGCGTGGCCGCCGCCGCGCGCACCCCGGCCGGGTCGGCCGGATGCGTGGTCTCCTCCACGTCGGCGGCCGCCAGGACCAGCCCGTGCCGTTCGGCGAGGTCGGCGGCGTGCTCCAGGACCCGGTCGGCGGCCTCCTCACCGGTCGCGGTCACCACCAGGCGGGCGAGTCCCTGGTCCCAGTAGGCGACGAGCACCTCGGGGTGGTCCGCCAGCGCCTCGGCCATGCGGTGCGCCAGGTGCGCCGTCCCGCCGGCGAGCCGCGCTTGCTCCGGCTCCAGGGGCCGCACCGCCAGGTGGGCGCGGGCACCGGAGCGCCAGTGGTCGCCGGCGCCGGGCAGCGCGTGGCGGGCCACCCGCGCCACCCGCGCGGCGGAGTCCGCGCCGCGCACGCCGGCGCGCGCCGTTCCGGCGGCGGCACCGGCGGCCAGGCCGACCGCCGGTGCCGCCGCCCGCGCGAGCAGGCGTGGTGCCGCGGGCAGCAGGCGGGCGGCGGCCGAGGGCACCGTCAGCAGACCGAGCACCGTGACCTCCTCAGAGTGTGGTGCGGTCGGGCCGCGCCGTCGGCCCGAGGGGACCGTGGGACGTCATGCCCGCCGACGCCTGGGCGCCGTGGGCGGCGTCCGGCGGACCGGCTGTCCCGGTGTGCCCGGTACGTTCCGAGGCGTGCGGGCCCGGCCCGTGACCGCCGCCGCCGGACCTGAGGGCGGCGGTGCCGAGGTCGTGGGCGGGTTCGGGCTCTGCCGCACCCGCGTCCCCGGCCCCCGCCGGCCGGGGCTGGGTGAGCCAGGCCACCGCCGCGCCGGTGAGGGCCACGGGCCACTCCACCACGCCCGCGGCGCCGAGCACCCCGGCCCCCGCGTACACCGCCATGCGCCGGCCGCGCGGCGAGACCGCGCCGACCTTGTCCAGTGTTTCCTCCGCGGCCCTGGTCACCGTTCCGGCGCCGGGCACCCTGCGCAGTACCGAGGCGGCGCCGCGCAGGGGCGCCGTGAGGGCCGACGACTTCTGCTCAGCCATGACTCTCCTCGGGTGAGATCGTCTTGCGTGCCCCACCGAGTGCCCACAACCGTGCTGGTCACCCTCTTTTCTCCAGGGGCACCTCTTCCCAGGGAACGCCACGGATCCCGCCGGCGCTACCCCGCCCCGTGCGCGACTCCCCGGAGACGTGACTTCAGGAGGTGTGCCGGAACAGCCCCTCGGGCACGGCCGCGGCGAGCACGCGGTACCCCTCGGGATTCAGGTGCAGCCAGTCCCCGGCGTGCAGCGCGGGCAGCAGCCGGCCGGGGTCCGCGGGGTCCCGTACCGCCCGGTCGAAGTCGATCACCGCGTCGAAGTGGCCGGGGGCGCGGATCCAGGCGTTGACGCGTTGCCGGCCGGCCTCCCGCTCCTTCGCCGGATCGTCGTACAGGGTGCTGCCGCCGAACGGGGTGAGGGTCGCGCCGTAGACCCGGATGCCCTGGGCGTGGGCGCGGACGACGATCTGCCGGTACCCGGCGATCAGGTCGTCGGTCACCGCGCGCTGTGCTGCGGGGGTGGCGTCGGCGGTACCGAGGTCGTTGACGCCCTCGAAGACGATCAGCCAGGCCACTCCGCTGCGGGAGAGGACGTCCCGGTCGAGGCGGGCGAGCACGTTGGGGCCGAGTCCGTCGTCGAGGACGCGGTTGCCGCCGGCCGCCTGGTTGAGGACGGCGATGCCGGCGGTGGCCGGGTGGCTGCGCAGGCGGTCGTAGAACCGGTCGGGCCAGCGGTCGTTGCCGTTGGTGGTGGAGCCGCGTCCGTCGGTGAGCGAGTCGCCGACGACGGCCACCGCCCGGCTGCGGGCGGGCGCCAGCACCTCGACGTCGCTCAGCAGGTACCAGTGGTCGACGGCGGTCGCGCCGGTGAGGTCGGCGTCGCGCGTGTGGTCGCCGTGCGCGAGGTACGACGTGGTGCGCGAGCCGGGGTGGGAGGTGAGCGCGAGCGAGGCCTGGCCGCGCGCGGTGTACGCCGTCACGGTCAGCTCGGATCCGGCGCGCAGCCCGAAGTCCAGCGGGTCGGAGACCATCTGCGCGCCGACCGGGACGGTCACGGCGTCCCGGCCCGCGAAGGTGACCCGGCGCAGGCTGCCCGGCTCGACCGCGCCGACGCCGGCCCTGCCGTCGCGGGGCAGGGCGACGGTGACGGCGGTGAGCGGCAGCGGGGTGTCGCCGTAGGCGTTGGAGAAGCGCAGCCGCATGCGGGGGCCGCCGACGGTGACGCGCACGGTCTGCCGCAAGGTGGTGTCCACGAGCACCGACTTCTCACCGGTGTACGGCGCGGGCGGCAGGTTGGCGGGTTCGGTCAGCTGGGGCATGCCGGTCCAGGTGTTCACCCAGTGCCGGCCGGGTCCGGCCGCGGCGGTGGCCGATGCCGTCCTGGTGACCAGGGCCGTGAGGGCGGAGGCCGTCACGACGAGGGCGAGGACGAGGACGCAGGTGCTGAGCACGGTGGCGAACGGCGTTCTGCTGGACGGCTTCACGGAGGCCTTTCCGGGGTGCGGGACGGGATCGGGGCGGGGCACGCGGCAGCCGGGTGCGGGCCGGCGTGGCCCGGAGTCCGGCCCGGCGGGGTACGCGCCGGGCCGGTCAGGGCGGTCCGGCGCGCACCCGGGTCGTCAACCGGCCGTGCAGGCGCTGCCGTTGAGGCTGAACGCGGCCGGTGCCGCGCTGTTGCCGGTGTGCGTGGCCTGGTAGCCGACGGTGACGCTCGCGCCCGGCGCGATGGTGGCGTTGTACGCGACGTCGGCCGCGGTCACCGCGCCGGAGCTGCCGCTGTACCCGGCGTTCCAGCCGTTGGTGAGGGTCTGCCCGGCCGGCAGGGCGAAGCCGAGTTTCCAGCCGTTCACCGGTGTCGTACCGGTGTTGGTGACGGTCACGGAGGCGGTCAGGCCGGTGCTCCAGGTGCTGACCGCGGTCGTCACCTTGCAGGCGGCGGCGGGCGGTTGCGGTGTGGTGCCGCCGCCGTCGAGACCGAAGAAGGTCAGGGCCCGCGAGACCATGCCCCGGCTGTAGAGGTTGTGGCCGACGCCCTGGAGGCTGATCGCCTCGACGGGTGCCCGGTCACCGGTGGCGCCGTAGCGCGTGCGGGTCCAGCCGGCGACGGGCGCGTCCGTGGCGGCGGGGGTCTGGCCGACGCCGTGCACGTCGGTCCACTGCTTGATCTCCTCCCCGAAGTCGGGGTAGCGCAGGGTGTCGTCCTCGGTGCCGTGCCACAGCTGCATCCGCGGGCGCGGACCGGTGTAGCCGGGGTAGGCGGCACGCACCAGGTCGCCCCACTGCCGGGGAGTGCGGATGACGGTGCCGGCGGAGCAGGCGCTGTTCCACTCGGAGCCGTCGGTGGTGGCGAAGCAGCCGAAGGGCACACCGGAGAAGGCGGCGCCCGCGGCGAACACGTCGGGGTAGTCGCCGAGCAGGACGTTGGTCATCATCGCGCCGGAGGAGATGCCGGTGACGAAGACCCGTCCGGTGTCGGCGGCGTAGGTGCGGGTGGCCCAGTCGACCATGGACCGGATGCCGACCGGGTCGCTGCCGCCGCCGCGGCGGAGCGCCTGCGGGGAGGAGACGTCGAAGCACTTGCTGGCACGGGTCACCGACGGGTACACGACGACGAACCCGTGCTGGTCGGCGAGCGAGGACCATTCGGTGCCGGAGTACATCGCGGAGGCGGAGCCGCCGCACCAGTGCGCGGCCACGACGACCGCCGGGTGCGCGGTGACGCCGGCCGGGACGTAGACGTACATCCGCAGGTTGCTGGGGTTGGCGCCGAAGCCGGTGACCTCCGTGAGGGTGGCCGTGGGGACGGCCTGCGTCCGGGCCGAGGCCGGGGGCGCGCCGAGCGCCAGTGCCGCGAGGAGCGGCAGCAGTCCACCCAGGAGGGCCACAAGTGCCTTGCGGAGGGCGGTTCTCGAGCGGTGCGGTGTGGGGGGCACGTCACCTGTCCCTTCTGATTCGCGGCTCGTGCGGGGGCGTGCTACGTGCGCATCGTGCGGGGAACCACCCGGCATCGTGGCATGGACATGCGATCCATGGAAGCGCTCCCACAGCACTCCTTCTGGCGTGAAACAGCGCTGCGCGACCGGTTGACTAGAAAGCGCTTGCACTCTACGGTCCGTTCATCAGCGTGACCGACAGCAAGAGGAACCGGCTGTGTTGGCCGCCAACCCCCACATATGCGTTCTAGCTGAGTACGTCATTCACGTAGACGACCCAGCCCCCACACAGAACGGACGCACCCGCATGCACCTCAGAGGAGTTTCCGGCACGGCCGCCGCCGCCCTCGTGCCGGCGAACGCCGCCCTGGTCGCCCTGCCCCAGCCGGCCGGCGCGGCCGAACTGCCAGAAGTACATCGGCAACAACACCGGCAAGGAGCCGACCACCAACGGCTTCACCCCGGACGGCACCTACTGCAAGTACTCCGGCTCGGACATCACCTACAAGTGAGCCGGGCGGGCCGGGCCGCGACGGCGGTCCGGCCCGTGGTCACGCCCGGGCCGTCCGCCGGTGCCACCGCCCGGACAGGACGAGGTGGGCGGCCACGCCGAACACCAGGCCCCAGAAGGCGGAGCCGATGCCGAACAGGGTGACGCCGGAGGCGGTGGCGAGGAAGGTGATCAGCGCGGCCTCGCGGTCCTTCTCCTCCTTGACCGCGCCGGTGATGCCGCCGGCCAGCGCTCCGAACAGGGCGACGCCGGCGATGGCGGCGACCAGTTCCTTCGGCAGCCCCGCGAAGAAGGCCACCAGTGTGGAGCCGAAGGCACCGATCAGCAGGTAGAAGGCGCCGCACGAGACACCGGCCACGTAGCGCCGCCGCGGGTCGGGGTGCGACTCCGGGCCGGTGCAGATGGCCGCGGTGATCGCGGCCAGGTTGATCGCGTGCGAGCCGAAGGGGGCGAGCGCGGTGGAGACCAGCCCGGTGGTGCCGATCAGCAGCCGGTCCTCGGGCCGGTATCCGGAGGCGGTGAGCACCGCCATGCCGGGCGCGTTCTGCGAGGCCAGGGTGGCCAGGATCATCGGCACCGCGATGCCGACGAGCGAGGCCGCGGAGAACGCCGGCGTGGTCAGCACCGGCCGTGCCAGCTCTATCGTGTCGACGTGGACGCGCAGCCGGGAGGTGGCCGCACTGCCGGCGACGCCCACGGCGAGCGCGATCAGCACCGCGTACCGCGGCAGCAGCCGCTTCGCCACGAGGTAGGCCACCAGCACGGACCCGGCGATCATCGGCGCCGTCTTCAGCGACGTGAACACATGGGTGCCGAAGCTGAACAGGATGCCCGCCAGCATCGCCGAGACCACCGCCGCCGGCACCTGGCGCATCAGCCACCCGAACACCCCGGTGAGCCCGATCAGCGTGATGACGGCACCGGTGATGAGGAACGCGCCGATGGCCTCGGCGTAGGAGTACGCGCCCAGGCTGGTGACCAGCAGCGCCGCGCCCGGCGTCGACCAGGCGGTGATGACCGGCATCCGGGTGCGCAGGCTCAGCCCGATGCAGGTCAGGCCGCTGCCGATGGAGATGGCCCACACCCAGGAACTGGTCTGCGCGGTGTCCAGGTGTCCGGCCGAGGCCGCCGCGAGCACGATGACCAGCGGTCCCGAGTAGGACACGACGACGGCCACGAGGCCCGCGAGTACGGCGGACAGGGACGCGTCGCGCAGCAGCCGGGGCGGGGGCGCCGGCTCGGACTCTCCGGCCGGTTCCGGTCCGCCGGGCCGCTCCGGTGCGGAGCGGCCGGCGGCGGAGGGCGGCGCGGCGGTGTGCGCCGCGCCCGGGGTGGTGTCTGTCTCGGGGGACTCGGGGGTCAACGGTCTTCCTTCGCGGCCCGTTCCAGGGCCTGTTCCAGGTCGGCGACGAGATCGGCCGGGCTCTCCAGGCCGATGGAGAGGCGGACCATGTCCTTCGGTGCGGTGCTGTCCGGCCCCTCGAAGGTATAGCGGTGTTCGATGAGACTTTCCACGCCGCCCAACGAAGTGGCGCGGATGAACAGTTGGCAGTTCCGGGCGACGTCCAGCGAGCGCTGCCAGTCACCGGCGACGTGCAGGGAGAGCATGCCGCTGAATCCCCCGGTCATCTGGCGGGCGGCGATCGCGTGCCCGGGGTCGGTGGGCAGGCCCGGATAGGCGACCCGGCTCACCAGCGGGTGCTCGGCGAAGTGCTCGGCGAGGGCGAGCGCGGTGGCCGATATCTGCCGCATGCGAGGGAACAGCGTACGGATGCCGCGCATCAGCAGGTACGTCTCCAGCGGGCCCAGCAGCGGGCCGGTCAGCCTGCGGTGCAGCCGGAGCCGCTCCCAGACGGTCCCGCGGGCCTCGGTGCGCTCCGGCGCCAGTACGAGGAAGCCGGCGACGACATCGGTGTGGCCGTTGAGGTACTTGGTGCCCGAGTGCATGATCAGGTCGGCGCCGAGCTCGAACGGGCGGCTGTGCACCGGCGTGGGCACCGTGTTGTCGACGCCGAGGAGCGCACCGGCGCGGTGGGCGATCTCGCCGACGGCCGCCACGTCGGTGACCGTCCAGGTGGGGTTGGCCGGGCTCTCCACCCACACCAGGGCGGTGGGGGCGGCGGAGACGGCCGCGGCCACGGCGTCCAGGTCGTCCATGGGCACCTGGACGACCTCCAGGCCGCGCTGCGGCCCGAACTCCGTCAGCCACTTGGTCAGCCCGAAGTACATGGTCCTCGGCACGACGACCCGGGAGCCGCCGGGCAGCACCTGGAAGACCGCGGTGGCCGCCGCCATGCCGGAGGAGAACACCAGGGCCTCGGAGCCGCCCTCCAGCCCCGCGATCACGTGCTCCACCTGCTCGTAGCCGGGGCTGCCCTGGTCCCGCAGGTACGCCAGACCGCCGGGCAGCCGGTACTCGGCGTCCCTGGCGTAGGTCGCGGCGAGGCTGACGGGCGGCGGTACGGCTCCCGTCGCCGGGCCCCGCCAGCCGTCGCCCTGCGCGGCCCGGGTCTCGGGCCGGTACTGCGTCGTCCAGGGCGTGAACTTCTCGCTGTTGGTCATCGCATCCTCGTGATCACGGACGGCAGGAAGGTGCTCAGGGCGAGTTCCGCGTCCATCAGTGCGCGGGACGGCACGCCCGGAGAGGGGACGTAGTGGTTGTAGTAGCTGGAGCCCTCGGTGTGCGGGCCGAGGAAGAACAGCCGCGGCTGGGGGTTGCCGGCATGGTCGACGCCCCGGCCCTCGCGGGTGACCTCCAGGCCGTGCGCGGGGCCGCCGCGGGCGCCGAGGGTGCGGACCCGGCCGGCGCCGACGAGCCTGCCGAGCAGGGACCCGGGCACGCGGTCGGGGGCGGGCTCGCGGACGTGCGCGTGCACCACGTGGTCGACCTCGACGCAGGCGGGCCGCCGCAGGGCGGTGGATTCGAGGATCCAGGGGCCCTGCCCCGCCGGGGCGACGACCTTGGGCCGCGGGCCGGGGCCCGGCCGGACGACGCCCGCCTCCACGAGGGACAGCAGCTCGGCGGAGCGGTCCAGCTGGGGACCGATGACCAGCCGGTTGACGGTGGCGGTGAACTCGCCGAAGAACGCGGCGAGGGACGCGTCGTCGAGGCCGGGCGCGTCCACGACGGTGCGCAGGACGTCCCGGTGGTCCCGCAGGACCTCCAGCGCCTCCTTCAGGGGGCTGACCCCGAGTCCGGCCCGGGCCTCGGCCAGGTCCGCCGCCACCTCGCCGGTGAACCAGCGGGCGTACGCGTCGTGATCGTCCCACTGCCGCCCGGCCGGGGCCGGGGAGAGGAGGCCGGCCAGCGGGCTCGGACCCCAACGGGCGCGGCACTCCGCCAGCAGCGCCTCGTACCCGGACTGCCGGACCCGGTCGGCGAACTCGCGGCCCGCGGCCGCCGCATCGCCGCACTCGCGGGCCCGCAGGGTGCGGTGGTACGCCAGTTCCATCTCCGCCTCGATCAGCGGCAGCACGTCCTCGGGGAAGCGCAGGCGGCCGTCGGCACGCCGGCGGCGCAGCCGTGCAACACCGTCGGCGGTCAGCGCGAGCGGTGCGAAGCGCGCCCGGTCCGGGGCGAGGTGCGGCCGGCTGCGCGAGGGCAGGCCCGAGCGGTTGGCCAGGACGATCCCGGGTTCCCGTCCGCTCGGTACGTACCTGAGCCCCGAGGCGTGCGGCTCGTGCCGGCCGCCGCGGCCCAGGGTCAGGCTCGCGACGACGTCCATGGCGGTCAGGCCCGTGCCGAGGACGGCCACGCGCTCGCCCGGCGCGACGCCGTCGAGGGCCTCGGGCAGCGGGTACGGGCGGGTGACCAGCCGGGGTTCGGCGGCCGGTGCGGCCGGCCGGTACAGGGAGTGGTGGCCGACGGTGACGAACACGGCGTCGGCGCCGAGCAGGGTGCCGTCGGCGAGTTCCACCACCTCGGTGCCGGCGGGACCCGGCCGCACGTCGACCGCCTCGCAGCGGTGCCGGACGACCGTCAGGCAGTCGGGCGCCGCCGCGACGATCTCCTCGGCGGCCCAGGCGAGGTACTCGCTCAGCAGCCTGCGCGGCAGGAAGTCGTTGGGGCGGATCCGGCGTCCCCGGCCGGCGCGGACGGTGTAGCCGTCGTCCGCGAGGCGCAGGTCCCGCTCCGCGCACCACTTGGCGAGCGAGGGGCCGGACAGCGGTGCGGGGCCCTGCACCATCCGCTCGTCCGCGAACGCCGTCAGCTGGCAGCAGACGGTGTTGAGCAGCAGGTGGTCGGGCTGGTCGGGCAGGTGGAACCCGGGGCCGGGCGGCCGCGGGTCGACCAGGTGCACGGTCACCGGCGCGGGGCGGGTGAGGCAGTGGGCGACCAGGCGCTCCAGGAGTCCGAGACCCCGGGAGCCCATGCCGATGATCGCCACGGACGGTCGTGTCGAGGTCACCACCGGCGTGTCTCCCCGAAGAAGTCGGGGACCTGGAGGGCCGTGCCGTCGCGGCGCGCCTGCTCCAGGACGAAGGCGCCGACCGCGAGGTCCAGCACGCCGAGGCCGAACGGCGAGAAGATCACCGGGCGTCCGGCGTCGAGCGTGACGTCGCCGTCGAGTACGCCGGCGAGCGTGCCGGTGACGAAGTCGCGCGAGCCGGTGGCCTGTTCGGCGAGGTGCGGCGAGGTGTCGGCCTTCAGGCAGTGGTCGACGTCGTCCAGGATGTTCTGGGCCCCCACCACCACCTCGGGAGCCAGGTCGCGCAGCGAGATGTGCAGCACGAGCTGACCGGGCGCGAACGGCGTGGTGACGTAGGGTTTCAGCGCCGTGGTCGCGAACACGACGGTGTCGGCCGCGAGGGCCTCGGCGAGGTGGGTGGTGAAGGAGACGGGCGCCTGCCGGGTGGAGCGCAGGTGCTCGACCAGGGCCCGGCCGGAGGGCTCGTGCAGGTCGTGGACGAGCCAGGAGTCCGGGACGCAGTCCGCGGCGTGCAGGTAGTCGCAGATGGTGCGGGCGATGACTCCGGCCCCCACGACCGCGATCGTCTTCCCGCGGTGTCCCTCGGGGCGCAGCGCGGTGGCGGCGACGGCGGCGGACGCGGCGGTGCGGGCGGAGCTGATGGTGGCGGCTTCCAGGCAGGCGATGGGGTAGCCAGTGGCGTAGTCGTTGAGGACGAGCACCGCGGAGGCGCGGGGCGTGCCGGACTCCGTGTTCCTCGGGAAGCTCGCGATCCACTTGATGCCGGCGATCCCGGCCTCGGGGCCGAGGAAGGAGGGCAGGGCGATGATGCGGGAATCCGGCTTCTCCGGGAAGCGCAGGAAGTAGCTGTCGGGATTGACGGTCTCGCCGGCCTCGTGAATGCGATAGGTGCGGCTCACCAGGTCCAGGACTTCGCGTCGGTTGTCGCGCAGGACGTCGCGCACGGTGCCGCCCGCGACTATTTCAAAATTGAACACTTTGTGTTTTCCCCCGTCTCGGGTGGTCGCCCGAGCTGTTTTTCCGTGCGGTCCTTCAGAGATGTCCGGGCCAGCGTTCGGCGACCCAGGAATCGTTGTAGACGGAGTCCAGATACCGGTCACCGAAGTCCGGTGAGATGGCCACGACGACACTGCCGTCCGGAATCTTCTTGGCCGTGTTCTGCACCGCGCTCAGTACCGTGCCCGTCGAACCGCCGAGCAGCAGTCCGCGTTCCCTGGCGAGGGTGCGGCACATGTCCACGGCTTCCGCCTCGGAGACCAGCACCACTTCGTCGACCATGGCCTCGGTGAGGATTTCCGGCCGCCTGCTGGTGCCGAGACCGGGAATGTGACGGCGGGCCGCCGGGCCCCCGAAGGTCACCGATCCCACGCTGTCGACGGCGATGATCCGCGTCCCCGGGCTGTGCCGGCGGAAGAACTGCGCGCAGCCCATCAGCGTCCCCGTGGTGCCGGCGCCGACGAACACGTAGTCCACGTGGCCCAGTTCCTTGAAGATGGACCGCCCCGTCCGCTGCCGGTGCGCCCGCGGACCCGCCGGATTGGCGTACTGGTTGAGCCAGTGCAGGTCGGGCTCCCGGCGCAGGCGCTCCTGGATGTGGTCGATGCGGGACTGCAGGTAGCCGCCGTTGCCGTCCCTGACGGTCACCACCACGACCTCGGCGCCGAGGGCCTCCATCAGGCGGACCGTCTGCGGGTTGGCGTTCGGGTCGGTGACACAGGTGAGGGAATAGCCCTTGGCGGCGCAGACCATCGCCAGGGCGACTCCCAGGTTTCCCGAGGTCGATTCGATGAGCCGGGTCCGCGGAAAGCGGCACCCGGACGCCTCGGCTTCTTCGACCAGGGCCACCGCGGTCTTGAGCTTCACCGAGCCCGCGGGATTGAGGCCCTCGATCTTGAGGAAGACGGAACTTCCCGGAACCAGTTGATGGAGCTGGACGAACAGATCGTCCAGCACAAGGTCGTACACTTCTTCCGCTATCACCAGAATCCAAACCGTAGAACCGGGCACGCGCGGCGCGGTCGACGCCGGAGCTGTCCGTGCCCATCGGGCTTGCCGGTCGGTGCGGTGCGCAACAGTGAGCGCACGCTACGCAGAAGGGACTTCTTTCCCCCGTCCCCCGTGTATCGCTGTATCCCCCAGTCATTCGTCGCGATGACGCCACTCTGGCATGAAGCGGCCTAATGTGACAAGCAAATTCTTTCCAAGGGCCGTGTCGCTCCGGGGCGTTGGAACGAATGAAGCGGTGATTCCGCGTTCGGATTACTCCTCTTCGGCCGCGACCAGCGCCACGCCCAACTCCCGCCGATATCCGGCGTACGCGGTACGCAGCCTCTCCCCCGGCCAGTCGGCGGGCAGCAGGGCGGACGGCAGGACGGGGTCGGTGAGCAGGTGGCGGACGGCCGCCGCGTAGGCGGTGAACCGGTCGGCCGGGTGGGCGGCCCGGGTGGCACGGTCGAGCAGAGCGCGCGCGGTGGCCGCCCAGTCGGCCAGCGGCCACAGCCGGGCGGCCAGGTCGCGCGGTGGCTCGTCGGGGCGTGCGGTGCACGTCAGGGCAACCCGGTGCAGACCGGCGGGCAGGGGGCGGTCCAGGTTGGCCGGGCGCAGCCACACGCCCTCGCGGAGTTCGGCCAGCCGCAGGGCGGCCAGCCGGGTCCGCAGGTCGGCGCGTTCGGCGGGGCCGCGGCCGGTCGCCGTGATCACCACCATCTCCCAGTCGCCGTCCCACGCGCGCGTGCGGGGCCGCACGGCCTCGTCCTGGCGGCGCTGCCGGGCCAGCAGCCGGTCGCTCAGCCGGTAGACGCCGTCCGCGCGCCGGAGGTCGCCGGCGGCCACCATCCGGCTCAGCGCGGCCCGCAGGGTGGAGCCGCCGACCCCGAACGGCTCCACGAGCCGGACCAGGTCCTTCACGGGCAGCTGCGGCGGGTGCACGCCGAGCAGCAGGCTCAGCACGACCGAGCGGGCGGACAGCGGTCGCAGACCGGCCGCGTCGGGCTCCGCGGAGACGTTCATGCGCATGACCCCGCACTCTACGTGCGCCTTCTTGTTGCATCGTTGCTACAACCGCAGGAAGAGTGCAACATGCTCCTATGGTCTCGATTTCCGCGCAGTCGCAGCCGCCGTCACCGTCCCCGCGGCCGGACGCCACGCACGACGTCACCAACCAGCCGCCGCTCCTCGCCCCGTACGACGCCTCCGACGACCCGGCCCTGCTGGAGGGCCTGCGCCGGGAGGGCGCCGGGTGGGCCGAGGACGGCATCCGGCGGCTGGGGGCGCGCGCGGGCAGCGCGGAGGCGCAGGAGTGGGGCGAGCTGGCGAACCGGTACGAGCCGGTGCTGCGCACCCACGACCGCTACGGCCACCGCGTCGACGAGGTGGAGTTCCACCCCAGCTGGCACCACCTGATGCGGACGGCGGTCGCCGAGGGCCTGGCGGGCGCCCCCTGGGCCGACGACCGGCCGGGCGCGCACGTCGCCCGGACCGCCGGCGGCCTGGTGTGGGGGCACACCGAGGCGGGACACGGCTGCCCCACGTCGATGACGTACGCCGCCGTCCCCGCCCTGCGCGCCCAGCCGGATCTCGCCAAGGTGTACGAGCCGCTGCTCACCAGCCGGGAGTACGACCCGCAGCTGCGCGTCCCCACCGAGAAGCCCGGGCTGCTCGCCGGGATGGGCATGACGGAGAAGCAGGGCGGCTCCGACGTGCGGACGAACACCACCACGGCCACGCCCACCGGCGAGGCGGGCGTGTACACGCTGCGCGGGCACAAGTGGTTCACCTCGGCGCCCATGTGCGACGTCTTCCTGGTGCTCGCGCAGGCCCCGGGCGGGCTGTCCTGCTTCCTGGTGCCGCGGATCCTGCCGGACGGCAGCCGCAACACCTTCCGCATCCAGCGGCTGAAGGACAAGCTGGGCAACCGGTCCAACGCCTCCTCCGAGCCGGAGTTCGACCGGACCGTCGCCTGGCTGGTCGGGCCCGAGGGGCGGGGCGTGAAGACCATCATCGAGATGGTCAACTGCACCCGGCTGGACTGCGTGATGTCCTCGGCGACCCTGATGCGCAAGACGCTGGTGGAGGCGGGGCACCACGCCCGGCACCGCAGCGCGTTCGGTGCCCGGCTGATCGAGCAGCCGCTGATGCGCAACGTCCTGGCCGATCTCGCGCTGGAGTCGGAGGCGGCGACGACGCTCACCCTGCGCCTGGCCGGCGCCGCCGACCGCGCGGTGCGCGGAGACGCCGGGGAGCGGGCCTTCCGGCGCATCGCCACCGCCGTCGGCAAGTACTGGGTCACCAAGCGGGGCCCGGCGTTCACCGCGGAGGCCCTGGAGTGCCTGGGCGGCAACGGGTACGTGGAGGAGTCCGGCATGCCCCGGCACTACCGGGAGGCCCCGCTGCTGTCGATCTGGGAGGGCTCCGGGAACGTCAACGCGCTCGACGTGCTGCGCGCCCTCGGCCGCGAGACGGACACCGCCGAGGCCTTCTTCTCCGAACTCGCCCTCGCGCGCGGGGCGGACGCCCGGCTCGACACGGCCGTGGGCGCACTCAAGGACCAATTGGCCGAAACCGATCAGACGGGCGCCCGCCGGCTGGTCGAGCGGATGGCGCTCGCCCTCCAGGCCTCCCTGCTCGTCCGGCACGCTCCGGACCCGGTCGCGGACGCCTTCTGCGCCACCCGGCTGGGCGGCGACTGGGGGCACGCGTACGGCACCCTGCCCGCCGGGACCGCCCTGGACGCCGTCCTGGAGCGCGCCCTGCCCGGCCGGAACTGATCCCTCCACGCGCGTGTGCGGCCGACCGCGTCCCGTGGCCGGTCAGCGCCGACGGATCGCACACAGTCAGCGGATGGCTCCGGACCGTTGTCGGTGCCGTGGTGCACACTCCCGATCAGGTGGCACTCGCCTGGGGAGGACAACGTGTTCACGGGGATCTACGAGGTCGACTGGGCCTCGCTGCGGCACGCGCACGGCAGCGCGGAGGACGTGCCCGGATGGTTACGGGCCCTGGCGTCCACGGACGCCGCCGAGCGGGCGACCGCGCTCGACGGGATGTACAGCGCGGTGCACCACCAGGGCAGGGTGTACGACTCGACGCTCGCCTGCGTGCCCTTCCTGTTCGCGATGCTGGCCCGCGAGGAGGTCCCGGACCGGGGCAGCATCGTGGAACTGCTCGTCAGCATCGGCGGGGAGACCACCGGCACCGCGGGAAGCCCGGGCGCACCGGAGGGGCCGGCGGGGGACGGGCGGGGGCGGGCTGCGGTGAGCGCGGGCGCCGAGGCCTTCGCCGTGCTCGCCGGCGACCCGGACCCGGCGGTGCGCCGGGCGGCGGCCGGGGCCCTGGTGCGCTTCCTGGAGGAGCCCCCGCGGGTCCTGGAGCTGCTGCGGCGGCGGCTGCGGGCCGAGCGGGACGACTGCGTCGTGCTGGCGCTCATGGAGGCACTCGGCCTGTTCGCGCACCGGTACCCCGCGCACGCCGACGGCGCGCTGGACCTCCTGGCCGAACAGAGCGCGCCGCCCTACGCGCCGGGGCTGCGGCTGGCGGCGCTCGGCCAGCTCGCGCTCCGCGCGCCCGGCCGGCTCCCCGCCGACCTGGTGCCGGCGGCGGTCCGGCTGCTGCAGCAGCGGTCCGCGCAGCGCCTGCGGCGCCAGGAGCACGCGGCCACGGACACCCTGGTGCGCCGGATACGGCGGCTGCGGCCCTCCGACGAGCAGGGCGCCGTGCTGCTGCGCACCCTGCACAGCGCCCTCGGTGACCGGGTGGACGACCGGATCGCCCTTCTCACCGGGCAGTTGACCAGTCCGGACCCGGTGGACCGGTGCAATGCCGTGTGGATGTCGGCGGGGCTGTTCCGCGGCTGGCGCGGCGCGTACGACGGGCCCGTGCGGCTGCTCGGCGCCCAACTGGACAGCGAGCAGGACCGGTTGCGGGACGCGGCGGTCTCGGTCCTGGCCGAGCTGTTCGACCTGGCCGCACCGGCGGCGGACGGCCTGCACGCACTGGTGACCGCGCGGCCCGACCTGTGGACGCACCGCTGGGAGCGCTGCCCGCCCGCGCTGGGCGGCCCGCTCAAGGCGCTGGCCAGGACCGGCGATCCGCGCGCGGTGCCGCCGCTGGCCCAGCTGCTGGCCGGACCGGCGGCCCCGGTCGGACTGGGCCGCGAAGTCGCGCACCTGGGCCGGGCCGCCGCCGCGCTGGCCCCCGCGCTGCGTCACCGCCTCGGCCGCGTCCCGCTGGCCTCCCCCGCCGCCGCCCGGCTCGCCGCACCGCTGCTGACGGCGATCAGAGCCGTCGGGGACGAGGACGCCGTGCCGGAGCTGCTGCGGCTGCTCTCGGGCGCTCCCGACGGCCTGGGGCCCCGGGACGCGGTCGCCGGCCAGGTGATCGAGACGCTGGCGGAGCTGGGCGCGGCCGCACCGGCGGCACCGCTCCTGCGCACGCTGCTCCGCACCCGGCACGCGGCCGCCGCGGCGGGCGCGCTGTGGTCGGCGGACGGGGACACCGCCGCCGTACTCCCCGTGCTGCTGCGGGAGTTGACGCGGCCGGATCCGGACACCCGCCGCAGCGCCGTGCAGCAGCTCGCCAGGCTGGGCCCGGCCGCGCGCGCCGCGCTGCCCGAGCTGCGCCGGCTCGCCGGCTCCGGCCCGGTGCCGGAACGCGTAGCGGCCGCGTGCGCGCTGTGGCGCGTCGGCCGGGACCCGGACCCGGTCCTGCCCGTGTTCCGGACCGCCTGGACGGCGGACCCCCGCACCCGCGTCCCCATCGCCCGCTGCCTGACCGCCCTGGGCCCCGCCGCCGCGCCCCTGCACGACCTGATCACCGCCGAACTGACCCGTGCCCGCCGCCACACGGCGTACGAGGGCGCGTACGGCGACCGCGGCATCCCGGACGACGAGGAACTGCTGCGGATGTGCCGGGGGCTGCTGGTGGAGGTCTAGGGCCTTTCGTTTGGATCAGGCCGGATCAGCCCGGCATGATCCAAACGACAGGCCCCAGGCGGGGCCGCCGGACACGTCCATCTGCCGGGCGCCGGTGGGCGGCCACACGACGAGGCCGGTCCTCCTCCTCCCCCCCCGTGTCCGCGGCAGCCTGGGGGCGGTCAGACCATGCGCCCCCACTGGGGGCCGAGGCGGGACCACTCGGTGTCCCAGGCCTCCATGCGGCGGCGTTCCAGGCGGCCCCGTACGGCCAGGCCGCCGACGAAGGGAACCGCCGCGGCGCTCACGCCGACCAGGAGGCCTATGAGGGTGGCCCGGAAGGCGGCCTCGGAGGCGGTGGTGGGGCGGGAGACGAGGTGCCCCTGCGGGTCGGTCCACACGGTGACCGGCGTACCGGGCTTGCTGCCGGGCTCCACCCGGACCTGGCCGGTGTGCGCGGAGCCGTCGGGCACCGTCCAGCGGACCTTGCCCCAGATCCGGTCACCGGAGGAGGCCTGGCTGCTGTGCGAGGGCGACCCCGGCACCTGCGCCACGACCCGGGCCACCGCGGGCCGCCAGGCGGCCCGTTCCCGGGCGAGCCCGTCCCGCACCGAGCCGGCCGCCGCGAGGCCGGCCAGCACCCCGGCCAGGACGGTCAGCAGACAGGCACCGAGCACCACCCAGGCCTCCACCACGTCGGCCCGGCGTTTGAGCGGGTTGCGCCGCCAGCGCCACAGCCACACCTTCGGACCACGGAACGCCTTCAAAGGCATCCTCCTCACGAGCGCACCGACCGGCCGGACCGCCCTCCCATACGGGAAAGATCGCTCCGTTGCTCACGACGAGCCGTCTCCCCGACGGTCGCACGAGACACCCCGCTTGCGCAGGCGCATGCCGGAACGGAACCCGCAGATCTTCGTCACGGTCCCGCGACACAGGCCCTGACCTGCGCGGAAGCCCGCTCGGGGGAGGAGTGTCAGTGGTGGGGTGCACACTGGCCGATACCTGAACGACTACCTGGACAACGGCGTCCCGGAGGTGATCGGCATGACCGAGGTACTGCTGGCGGTGGGCACCCGCAAAGGCCTCTTCATCGCGCGGCGGCGGGGCAGCGGCCCCTGGGAGTTCGACGAGAGCCCGTACTTCAACGCGCAGGCGATCTACTCGGTCGCGATCGACACCCGGGGCGCCCGGCCCCGGCTGCTGGCCGGCGGCGACAGCGCGCACTGGGGCCCGTCGGTGTTCCACTCCGACGACCTCGGCCGTACGTGGACCGAACCGTCCCGGCCCGCCGTGAAGTTCCCCAAGGACACCGGTGCCTCCCTGGAGCGGGTCTGGCAGCTGCACCCGTCCGCCGCCGAGCCGGACGTGGTGTACGCGGGCACGGAACCGGCCGCGCTGTACCGCTCGGCGGACCGCGGCGAGAGCTTCGAGCTGGTCCGTCCGCTGTGGGAGCACCCGACCCGCTCGCGGTGGGTGCCCGGCGGGGGCGGTGAGGGTCTGCACACGGTGCTCACCGACGCGCGCGATCCGCGGGCCGTGACGGTGGCCGTCTCCACGGCCGGGGTGTTCCGCACGGCCGACGGCGGGGAGAGCTGGGTGCCGTCCAACTCCGGTGTGTCCGCGGTGTTCCTGCCGGACCCGGACCCGGAGTTCGGCCAGTGCGTGCACAAGGTCGCCAGGGACGCGGCCGACCCGGACCGGCTGTACCTGCAGAACCACTGGGGCGTGTACCGCAGCGACGACGCGGGCGCGCACTGGACCGACATCGGCGAGGGCCTGCCGTCGACGTTCGGCTTCGCCGCGGCCACGCATCCGCGCCGGGGCGGCACGGCGTACGTCTTCCCGATCAACGCCGACGCGGACCGGGTGCCCGCCGGGCACCGCTGCCGGGTCTTCCGCACGGCGGACGCGGGCCGCACCTGGGAACCGCTGTCCAAGGGGCTGCCCGAGGAGGACCACTACGGCACGGTCCTGCGGGATGCGCTGTGCACGGACGACGGCGACCCGGCCGGGGTGTACTTCGGCAACCGCAACGGCGAGGTGTTCGCCTCGGCCGACGACGGCGACAGCTGGCAGCAGCTGGCCGCGCACCTGCCGGACGTGCTGTGCGTGCGGGCGGCGGTGGTCGGCTGACCGCGCGCACGGGCAGGGGCCATTGGTTGATCGCCGACGGGTGTGCGGCAGTAGGGTGACGCCCGTGGCACCACGACCCTTGCATGAAATCGTCGAACCGGGCTGGGCGAAGGCCCTGGAACCCGTCGCCGGACGGATCGCCGAGATGGGCGACTTCCTGCGCGCGGAGATCGCCGCGGGACGCACGTACCTCCCGGCCGGGCCGAACGTCCTGCGGGCCTTCCAGCAACCCTTCGACGAGGTGAGGGTCCTGATCGTGGGTCAGGACCCGTATCCGACCCCGGGGCACGCGGTGGGCCTGTCCTTCTCCGTGGCGCCGGAGGTGCGCCCGCTGCCGCCCAGCCTGATCAACATCTTCCGCGAGCTGACCGGTGACCTGGGACTGCCCCAGCCGTCCACCGGGGATCTCACACCGTGGACGCAGCAGGGGGTGCTGCTGCTCAACAGGGCGCTCACCACCGCGCCGCGGAGCCCGGGCGCGCACCGCGGCAAGGGCTGGGAGGAGGTCACCGAGCAGGCGATCCGGGCCCTGGCGGCGCGCGGCAAGCCGCTGGTGTCCATCCTGTGGGGCCGGGACGCCCGCAATCTGCGCCCGTTGCTGGGCCGGCTGCCGGCGGTGGAGTCCGCGCACCCCTCGCCCATGTCGGCCGACCGCGGTTTCTTCGGCTCGCGGCCGTTCAGCCGGGCCAACGACCTGTTGATCCAGCAGGGCGGGCAGCCGGTGGACTGGCGTCTGCCGTGACCGCCGCCGGGTATCTCGCCGTGGACTCCGGCGGTTCCGGCCTCCGGGTCGCCGTCGGCGTCCCGGGGCGGGAGCCCTCGGCGCGGCGCGAGACCCGGGAACCGGTCCGCACGGGTGCCCGGGGCATCGACCCGGCCCACCTGATGGACCAGCTCGTCCCGGTGGCCCGTGCCCTGGCCGCCGAGGCGGGCGTGGGCGAGCTGGGCACGGCCGTCGTCGGTGCCGCCGGGTTCGCCTCCCTGGGCGACGCCCTGCGCGCCGAACTGCCCGGCGCGCTCGCCCGGGAGCTGGGCGTGCGGGCCGTGGCGCTGGCCGCCGACGCCGTCACCGCGTACGTCGGCGCCCTCGGCCCGCATCCGGGTGCCGTCCTCGCCGCGGGCACCGGACTGATCGCGGTGGGCACGGACCTGACGGGCTGGCGGCGGGCCGACGGCTGGGGGCATCTGCTGGGCGACTGCGGCAGCGGAGCCTGGATCGGGCGGGCCGGTCTGGAGGCGGCGCTGCGCGCCCACGACGGCCGCGACGGCGGCTCGGCACCGCTGCTGGCCTGCGCCGAGGAGCAGTTCGGCCCGGTGCGCGGGCTGCCCGGCCTGCTGTACCCGCGTACCGACCGGGCCGCCGTGCTGGCCTCGTTCGCGCCCCGGGTGGCCGGGTGCGCGGCGCGGGATCCGGTCGCCGCGGACATCCTGCGCACCGCGGCCCGGCACATGGCCGACTCCGCCGCCGCCGTGTGCCCGGACGACGGCACCCCCGAAGTCGCTGTCACCGGTGGCCTGTTCAGCATGGGCGACCCGCTCCTCGTACCGCTGCGCGAGGAACTGGCGCGCAGGCTGCCGCACGCCCGGCAGGTGCCGGCCGAGGGCGACCCGCTGCACGGTTCGGTGCGTATCGCGACGGACTTGGCGGCGGGGCGGCTCACCCTGCCGGGTGAACCGGCGATGCTGTGCGTGAGCCGCGCCCCGGGGGACGGCGCAGGGTGACCGGTCCCGCGGCGGCGGTTTCCGTCCCGGTCTCCGCCGATGCGTCCGGTACGTGCCCGGCGCATGTGCCATCCGCGCGTAACTCATCAGACAAAACCGGACGGATACCGCTCACCTGCACCCTCCCCGAACGGCGGAGGCCAGTAAGCCAGTAACATTCGGCGCCATGAGCTCCCCCACTGGACCCGCGTCCGGCCTGCCCGTACGAATGCCGCGACCTCGCCAGCCCGGACGGCACCGCCGCCCGGAACCGCTGGTGGCTCCCGAGGGCGCGCCCGCGCTCGTCCTCGCGGTGCCCGGTGTGCCCAGCACCACCACGCGCAGCCTCGCCGAGGAGGTCGTGAGCATCGCCCGCTCCGAGCTGCCCGGCCTCGACGCCCGGATCGGGTATCTGGACGGGGACGACACCGAGTTCGCCACGCTGCGTTCCGTGCTGGCGCGGGCCGCCGAGGAGCGCGCCGCGCGTTACGAGCAGGCCGTCGCCGCCGGGATCGAGGGAATCAAGGAGCCCGACGGCCCGGTCGCCGTCGTCGTCCCGCTGCTGGCCGGTCCGGACAGCGCGCTGCTGCGGCAGATCCGTCAGTCCGTGATGGACAGCCGGGTCGCCGCCGAGCTGACCGATGTCCTCGGCCCGCACCCGCTGCTCGCGGAGGCCCTGCACGTCCGGCTGTCCGAGGCGGGCCTGGCCCGCGCCGACCGCGCCCGGCTGTTCACCGTGGCCACGGCCGCGGACGGCATCATCCTGGCCTCGGTGGGCGGCGAGGAGGCCGTGCAGGCGGCCGGGATCACCGGCATGCTGCTCGCCGCGCGCCTGGCCGTGCCGGTGATGTCGGCGGCCCTGGACCAGGAGGGTTCCATCGCCTCCGTGGCCGAGCAGCTGCGTTCCTCGGGTTCGCAGCAGCTGGCCCTGGCGCCGTACCTGATCGGTCCGGAGATCGACCCGGCGCTGCTGGCCGCGGCGGCCGAGGAGGCGGGCTGCTCCACCTCCGAGGCGCTCGGCGCATACCCGGCGATCGGCAAGCTCGCGCTGGCCAAGTACACGACGGCGCTGGGCATCGCCCCGCAGCAGCCGCAGGGCGCACCCGTCCGCTGACGCCCCGGCGCCCCGCATTCGGCATCCGTACGACACAGGGCCCGCTCCCGTCCCGGAGCGGGCCCTTCGCCGTGCCCGGGGCCCGCGCAGCGGCCGGGCCCGGGGTGTTCAGCCGAAGACGACGCAGGAGGCCGCGGCGACCCGCACGGAGCCGTCGTAGCGCGGGATGCCCGTCACGTCGTCCACGGCGAACCAGGTGACGTCGCCGGAGCGCTCGTTGGCGGCGTAGAGGAAGCCGTGGTGCCCGGCCAGCGCGCGTGGCCAGCGCCCCCCGCAGGGCACGGTCCCGATCAGCCGGAGGCCGTCCTCCTGGACGCTCAGGACCGACAGGACGTCCTCGCCGCGGGTCGCGGTCCACACGAAGCGGCCGTCGGGCGAGACGACGATCCCCGAGGGGTAGGCGTCGCCGGCGGGCGCGCCGGGCAGCACCGGGACCTCGGTGAGCGGCTTCAGGGAGCCGCCGGTGGAGTCCCAGCGGCAGACGGTGATCGTGGGGGTCAGCTCGTTGACCACGTAGGCGTGCTCGCCGTCGGGGTGGAAGGCCAGGTGGCGCGGACCGGAGCCGGGGCGCAGGGCGAACTCGCGGTGGACGGCGGGGGTGCCGTCCACGAGGGTGCACACCCGCACCGAATCCGTCCCCAGATCGACGCTGACCGCCCACCGGCCGCTGGGGTCGGGCTGCACCTGATGGGTGTGCGGGCCGCGCTGACGCCGGTCGTGCGGGCCTGAGCCGGTGTGCTGGAGCCGTCCGGAGGGCGCGGCGGCGAGGGCGCCGTCCGGGCGCAGGGGGACGGCGGTGACGCTGCCGCAGCCGTAGTTGGCGGTCAGCACATGCCCGGCGTACAGGGCGAGGTGGGTGGGGCTGCTGCCGTCCACCGGCACGGGGGCGCCGACGGGTTCCGGCCGGTCACCGGTGACGCGGTAGGCGGCGACAGCGCCCTCGGCGGTCTCGCTGACCGCGTACAGCGTGCGCCCGTCCGGGGAGAGGGCCAGGTAGGACGGGTCGGGCAGGTCCTGCACGGCGGACACGAGGGTGAGGGCGCCGGTGTCCCGGGCGACCTCCGCGGTCACCAGTCCGGGGCCGCCCGCCGCCGTGAACGATCCGATGAACGCCCGGCGCCTGCCCGCCCTGCCGTCCTGTGCCACCGCTGTCCCCTCTCGGTCGCGCCGCGAAGCCTCTCCGGGGCCGACGGTAGCAGTCGATCAGAACCGGTCTAGACCAAAAGAGTGACGGCTCCCTGCGGGGCCTCGGCGGCAGGCGGGCGGGGAGTGCCTTCGGCGGGACAGGACAGGCCGCTTCGACAGAGCCTGCGCGGAGTCACCCGCGCCACCGCGACAGACCAGGCGCCGGCCCTGCGACCGCAGCGGCCGGGCGGGCGCCATGCCGGAGCGGTTCCTCGCCCACCGCGATCGGTCACGCCCCAGCCGGCCGGCGGCCCGGCGACGACCGCGGCGGCAGGCCGGCGAGGGTGTCTTCAGCGGGGCAGGGCGCCGCGACGGCGCGATTCTTCGCGGGACTTCCGCGCCGCCACGACAGGCGCCGGCCCTGCGACCGCAGCCGCGAGCAGGCGAGAGGACCTGCGGCGGGGTGGGCCCCGTGCCGGAGCACTCTTGCTCGCACGGTCTCCCGCGCGCAACCGCGACAGATCAGGCGCCAGCCCTGCGACCCGAGGCGCAAGCGGGCGCGAGGGGCCCTCGGCAGGGTGATCGCCATGCCGGAGCACTTCTTCGCGCACGGTCTCCCGCGCCACCGCGACAGATCAGGCGCCGGCCGTGCGACCGCAGGCGCAGGCGGGCGCGAGGGCCCTCCGCGGGGTGATCGCCGTGCCGGAGCACTTCTCCGCGCACGATCTCCCGCGCAACCGCGACAAGCCAGCCCCCGGCCCTGCGACCGCAGGCGCAAGCGGGCGCGAGGGCCCTCGGCGGGTCGGGGCAGTGCGGTTGCCGGGAAGGGCCCCGTCACGCCTGTGGTCAGGCGCCGACCAGGCGCGAGCCGGACGGTGTGCGCAGGGGCTCGGCGAGTTCGGTGAGGGCTCGCTCCAGGCCGTGCAGGTGGGCGAGGGCGCCTTCGGCGGGGGGTTCGACGGGGTGGTGGAGGGCGTCGGTGCGGCCCGCCGTGAGGGCTTCGACGGCGGCCTCCACCCGCCAGCAGGCGGCGGCCAGGCGGGCGTCGTGGGAGGCCTCGGGGTCGGCGGCGACCGCGACCAGGCCCCGGATCTCGCGGGCGCAGTCGTCGAGCAGCGCCAGGACCCGGCGGGCCCGCGCCTTGCGCGCCGGCATCGGGTTCAGCGGGTGCACCAGCGGGGCCACCGACAGCCGGACCCGGCCGAGCATCTGCTCCAGTTCGGCCACGCGCGGCGCGGGGTCGGCGGTGGCGGAACCGGCCAGGCGGGCGGCGGCCTCGGCCGTGCAGGCGTGCACGCAGCGCAGGGCCCGCTGGATCCAGGCGTCGGTGGTGGCGTGCGTGGTCACCGGCAGCACGAAGAGCACGGCGAGGGCAGCGCCGAGCGCGCCGACACCGGTCTCGGCGAGCCGCAGCGCGAGCAGCCCGGGGCTGAGGACGCCGAGGAGGCCGTAGAGCAGCTCGGCGAGCAGGGTCACGCAGAGCATCATCCAGGTGTAGGAGACGGCGGCCGTGTAGAAGATGCCGAAGACGGCGGCGGCGACGAGGACGGCCGTCGGGACGGGCGCGCCGTGCACAGGGACGGCGACGAGGAAGCCCAGGCAGATGCCGATCACCGTGCCGAGGACCCGGCGGAAGCCGCGGACCAGCGTCTCACCGCGCGAGGCGGTGTTGACGAAGATCCACCAGGTGGCGCCGACGGCCCAGTACCAGCGCTGTCCCGACACCAGCTGCCCCACGACGAGCGCGAACCCGGCGCCCGCGGTCGCCTGGACGGCCTGCCGGGTGGTCACCCGGGCCAGCCCGGTCCCGGCGGGCGGGGCGGGTACGGCGGCCGGGGGCAGCCGGCGCTCGTAGCACCACACGCCGAACCGCACGGCGGCCGCGGTGAGCACGGAGAGCAGGACGGCGGCGTACAGCTCGGGCAGCTGCCCCGGCGTGGCGTGCAGGAACTGGGCCACGAAGAAGGTCATGAAGGCGAACACGCCGAGGCTGTGCCCGCGCGGGCCCCACCGGCGGGCGTAGACGCCGGCGCCGACGACGGCCAGGAAGGTGAGGTCGCGGGCCACGGGCAGGGCGTGCAGCTCGGCCGCGGCGGCCAGCACCGGCAGGCCCACGGCGGGCAGCAGGGCGGTGGTGACCGCCTGCCCGCGCACGGTCGGGTCGGCGACGGTGAACAGGGTGAGCAGCGCGGCGAGGCCGCCGGTGACCGCACCGGCGAGGGAGTGTCCGGCGAGTCCGCAGACCACGACCGCGAGACCGATGCCGAGGACGGCCCGCGCGGCGAAACGCAACCGCGCCCGTCCCGGGTCCGGAGCCACGAACACCCTCTTCAGCACTGCTGCCCTCCCCTGGGAACACCGGCACAGAAAAGGCGCCGCGGGGATCCGCAGCGCCATCGACACGTCCATGAGAGCATCACCGGGCTCACTGGCTCAAGTCAGCCCGGAATCCCTGGTCCATTGGCCCAACACCGACCGGACCCGAACACCCACCGGAATACCAACGGACCAGGTCGGGCGGTACAGCGCTCTGCGAGGCCGCTGAGCCATTGGTACAGTCGTCCATCATGGCCGTGGACGAACTCGACACCCGCATCCTGCGGCTGCTCCTGGAGCAGCCGCGCACCAGCGTGCGCGAGTACGCCCGCATCCTCGGCGTCGCCCGCGGCACGCTCCAGGCCCGGCTGGACCGGATGGAGCGGGACGGCGTGATCACCGGTACCGGCCCCTCCCTCTCGCCCGCCGCGCTGGGCCATCCGGTGCTGGCGTTCGTGCACATCGAGGTGACCCAGGGCCATCTGGACGACGTGGGGGACGCGCTGGCCGCCGTACCGGAGATCGTGGAGGCCTTCTCGATCACCGGGGGCGGGGATCTGCTCGCCCGGGTGGTGGGCCGGGACAACGCGCACCTGGAGGACGTGATCCAGAAGCTGATCAGCCTGCCGGGTGTGGTGCGCACCCGCACGGAGGTGGCGCTGCGCGAGCGCGTCCCGTACCGGTTGCTACCCCTGGTGGAGTCGGTCGGCCGGGCGGCCCGCGCCTGACCCTTGGCATCCTGGACGCCATGAGCGATCTTGGCACCCTCTCGGTCATCTTCGATCTCGACGGCACGCTGGTGGACAGCGAGCCGAACTACTACGAGGCGAGCCGGCAGACCCTGGCCGAGCACGGCGTCCCCGGCTTCAGCTGGACGGACCACGAGAGCTACGTCGGCATCAGCACCCGGGAGACGGCGGCGCTCTGGCGGGAACGCTACGGCCTGCGCGCCCCGGCGGCGGAGCTGCTGGCCGCGACGAACCGCCGTTATCTGGCCCTGGCCCGCAGGAACACGCGGGTGTACCCGGAGATGCGGGCGTTCGTGGAACTGCTGGCGGCCGCGGACGTGCCGATGGCGGTGGCCTCGGGCTCCTCCCCGGACGCCATCGAGGCGATCCTGACGGCCACCGGCCTGGCCGCCCGGCTGCGCACGGTGGTCTCGGCCGACGAGGTCCCGAACGGCAAGCCCGCCCCCGACGTGTTCCTGGAGGCGGCCCGCCGGCTCGGCGCGGACCCGGCCGACTGCGTGGTCCTGGAGGACGCGGCCCCCGGTGCGGCCGCCGCCCAGGCTGCCGGCATGCGCTGCATCGCGGTCCCGTACGTCCCCGCCCAGGCGGACGCCCCCGAGTTCGCCACCGCGTCGCTGCTGCTGCGGGGCGGCCAGGCCGAGTTCACGGCGGAGTCGGCGTACGCGTGGCTGCGGGAGACGGCCCGCTGAACCACTCCTCTACTCGTCAGTACCGTTGACGCTGGTACGGGCCGGTCAACCTGGTCGGCCGCAGCTCCGCCACCACCCATCTGGAGGTCGGCCTGTACGGCAACGCGGCGCTCTCCGGCGAACTGCTGCCGTCCCTGGCCCCCGTCCCCGGCTCCCCGCTGCACCACACCCTGGACGGCACGGAGTTCGCCCCCTTCCTGGAAGGCACCGAGGCCCCGACCCACGCGTACGTCCGCCGCACCGAACCCCGGGTGGTGTTCGGCGGCCTCGACTCCGGGGTCGCCCATCCCGTCCGCCCCGACGGGACCACGCTCCTCGACGCGGTGTGGGCGGGGGCCCCCTTCCGGAGCAAGGGGGCGCTGGTGACCCATGTGGGGACGACCGTCGACACCTGGGTGGCCGAAGGGCGGCTGGCGCGTGCGGACGGCGACGCCGTGGTGCGCACGGCCCGGAAGGCGTCCTACGTGGCGTGAGCGCGGGGGCGCCGAACCGGGGCAGGGCGCGGCGGTTCCCCGTGCGGGGCGGGCCGTGACTGCATAGCGTGACCCCATGACTACAGTCGCGGCACCGCCCGCACCAGACGAGCGGCGGTGGAAGGCGCTCGGGGTCTGTCTGGCGGCGGGCTTCATCTCGCTTCTCGACACCTCGATCGTGAACGTGGCGCTGCCCTCGCTGGAACGCGGGCTGGGCGCCTCGGAGGCGACCCAGTCCTGGGTGGTCTCCGGGTACGCCCTCACGTTCGGGCTCGCGCTGGTCCCGGCGGGCCGGCTGGGCGACATGCGCGGCCGGCGCCAGGCCTTCCTCATCGGGCTCGCCCTGTTCACGGTGGCCTCGCTGGCGTGCGGGCTCGCTGCCAGTCCCGCCTGGCTGGTGGTGTTCCGGCTGATCCAGGGCACGGCGGCGGGCATGGTCGCGCCGCAGACCTCCGGGCTGATCCAGCAGATGTTCCGGGGCGCCGAGCGGGCCAAGGCGTTCGGTGTGCTCGGCACGGTCATCGGGGTGTCGACGGCGACGGGCCCGCTGGCGGGCGGCCTGCTGATCGACGCCGTCGGCACCGACGACGGCTGGCGCTGGGTGTTCTTCGTCAATCTGCCGATCGGGGTGGCCGCCTTCGCCGCGGGGCTGCGGCTGCTGCCCCGCTACCCGGCGCCCGGCAGGCGCGAGGAGTTCGACCTGTTCGGGGTGCTGCTCCTCGGCTCGGGCGTGCTCGCGCTCATGCTGCCCCTGGTGCAGGAGCAGCAGTGGACCGGCCGGGAGAAGTGGGCGCTGCTGCCGGTGGCGCTGGCGCTGCTGGGCGGGTTCTGGGCGTGGGAGAAACGGCAGGGGCTGCGCGGGCGCGCTCCGCTGGTGGACCTGGGGCTGTTCTCCCTGCGCTCCTTCACGCTGGGCGCGCTGATCAGCCTCACCTACTTCGCGGGCTTCACCACGGTCTTCTTCCTCTACGCCCTGTACCTGCAGAACGGCGTCGGGTACAGCGCGCTGGCCTCGGGTCTCACGGTGCTGCCCTTCGCGGCGGCCTCGGCGGTCGGGGCCGCCGCCGGGGGCCGGCTGGTGGTGCGGTTCGGCCGCAAGCTGGTCGTCATCGGTCTCGGCGGGGTGGCCCTGGGGCTGCTCGGGGTGATGGTTGCGGTGGAACTTGTGCCCGGGCGGAACCTGGGCTGGGCGTCGGCGCTGCCGCTGCTCGTCGGAGGCATCGGCTCCGGTCTGACGGTGTCCCCGAACACCACCCTCACCCTGACCCGGGTCCCGGTGCACCGTGCGGGCGCGGCCGGGGGCGTGCTCCAGACGGGCCAGCGGGTCGGCTCGGCGGCCGGGATCGCCGTGGTGGGCTCGGTGTACTTCGCCCATCTTGCCAACCACGGCCGCACCGACACGGCGATGCAGCTCGGGCTGCTCTCCGCCGTGGGCATCATCGTGGTCGCCCTCGTGCTGGCCGTCGCCGACCTGCGGGAACGGCACGTGCGGCCCGAACCCACGGGGGAGCCGGCCGGGCGGGGCCCGGGAGAGGGCGGCGCCGGGGAGACGGTGAAGGCCGGCGCCTGAGGGCCCGGGTTCACGACCTCCGGCGCGGCTTGCCCCGCTTGGCCGGCCGGCCGCCGCCGGTGCGGGCGCGTGCGGTGCGGGCCGCCGGCTTACCGGACGACCTGGCCGGCGCCTTCGCCCCGGTCGTCTGCCGGCTGCCGCCCTGGTCGGAGCGCTTGCGCTCGGCGTCGGCGGGTTGCGCCGCCGTACGGCCCCTGGTGCTGTTGACCGTGCGTCCGCGGACGATGCCGATGAAGGTCTCCACCAGGTCGGTGGTGGCCTCCTCCGGCCAGGACAGGGCGACGCTCGACTGGGGCGCGTCGACGACCGGGCGGTAGGTGAGGTCCCGGCGGTGGTACAGGCGGGCCAGGGACTGCGGGACGACCAGGAGACCGACGTTCGCCGCCACCAGCTCGACGGCGTCCGCGGTGGTGGCGGGCCGCTCGAAGGCCGGTTCGCCCGGTGGGGCCTCCCAGTCGAAGACGTCGTCCAGGGGGTGGAAGAGCACCTCGTCGGCGAGATCGGCCAGGGACACCTCGTCCGCGGCCGTGATCAGGTGGTCCTTCGGGACGACGACCACCGAGGTCTCGGTGTACAGCGGGATCGCGCTGAAGAACGTGCGGTCGACCGGCAGCCGGACGAGACCCGCGTCCGCCTCGCCCGCGCGCAGCACCCCGGGCGCCTCCGCGGCCGGTACCTGGACGAGGGTGAGCGGGATGTCGGGCAGGCGCTCGTTCCAGGTCTTCACCCACTTGGCGGGCGTCACCCCGGGAACGTACGCGAGCCGGAACGACGGTGCAGCCTCCGAGCCTGTCATCAGGCCAGATTACCGGCCCCCGGCGGCGGACCCGGTCACCGGCCGTGGTCGGGCCCCCCGCGCACGGCCGATACCCTTGACGTCATGAAGTCGCAGCAGAGCACCCAGACGATGAAGCCCGCGACCGCGGCGAAGAAGCTGGGTGTGTACCTCCCCGCCACCCCCGCCTCCTTCCAGGAGGGTGTGGTCACGCGCGCCGAGCTGAACGCGCTGCAGGCCGACCCGCCGGAGTGGCTGCGCGAGCTGCGGCGCACCGGTCCGCACCCGCGTCCGGTGGTGGCGGCCAAGCTGGGCGTGTCCATCTCGGGCCTCGCCCGGGGCGGGGTCACCGAGGCGCTGACCACCGAGCAGATCGAGGCGCTCAAGCAGGAGCGGCCCGAGTGGCTGGAGAAGGAGCGTGCCACCCAGGTGGACGTCCGCAAGGAGGCCGCGCGCCTGAAGAAGCTGAAGCAGGAGCCGGAGGAGAGCGGCCCCGAGCGCGGCTGACCCTTCCCGCCCGCCCCGACGCCCTCCGGCTCCGCCCGGGGGGCGTCGTCGGTTGCCGGGCGGATCCGCCGGGCCGGGAGGCGGGCACGCGGAGGGCGACACCGGACGGGCCGCCGTTCCCCCGTGCCGGCGGCCCCTCGGACGCGATGCGTCCGAGCAGGCCGGTGTCGCCGGGTTGAAGTGTGCGCCGGACGGGGACCGCGAGGGTATGCGTACAAGTACGTACGCCGACGGGGAGGACGAGTACGCGAGGCAACCGGAGAGGAACCCGTGCGGCTGGAGAAGGCCTACGAGCGCATGATGGCCGTCGCCGTGGCGGCCCTGCACGAACGGGAGCCCGAGCTGCTGTGGCCGCTGGTGGCCGGCGCGCTGGCCGAGGTGTGCGGCGGTGAGACGGTCATCCACAAGCCGGACGACTGGAGCGAGCGCAGCGGCACCATCGGCACGGTGCCCGACGGGGCCGCCGCGGAGCTGGCCCGGCTCGGGGACGCCGACCTGGGCCTGCTGCGCGCGGGCTATCCGTTCGCCGGTCACTACGGGCCCGGAACCGACCGGACGCCGGTCACCGCGCGCCGGGCGGCGGGCCGTACCTGGCCGGACAGCCCGACGGCGCGCCTGCTCCGCGAGGTCCTGGACGTCGACCACGTGCTGGGCGTGCCGCTCCCGGGGAGCGCGGCGCCGATCACCGGGTGCCTCGTGTACCGGTCCGGTACGGACTTCACGGACGACGAACTGGTCATGGCCGAGCGCGTCCAGCCGCTGCTGGCGGCCGTCGAGCGGCAACGGCGGCTGCTGGTGGAGTGGCGGCGGGCGCTCGGCCCGTCCGGCGCGCCGCAGGAGCGGGCGGCGGACTGCGCGCTGACCCCACGCGAGACCGCCGTCCTGGTGCTGCTCACCGACGCGCTCACCGCGGACGCGATCGGCCGCCGCCTCGGCATCTCGGTCCGCACGGTGCACAAGCACGTCGAGAACATCTACCGCAAGCTGGGCACCCGTGACCGCGTGGGCACGGTCCTGCGCGCCCAGCGCCTCGGCCTGGTGCCGTCGCCCGGCCCGGCGCGGGCCGCCTCGGCGCGCCGTCCCTGACCCGGCCCCGACGAGCGGTAAGACGTCGCCCGCTCAGCCGAGGAAGCTCAGTCGGACCCGGCGGTCGGGGTTGTCCTTGTTGGTGTCCACCAGGCACACCGACTGCCAGGTGCCCAGTTCCAGGCGCCCGCCGATCACCGGGAGGGTCGCGTGCGGCGGGACGATGGCGGGCAGGACGTGGTCGCGGCCGTGGCCGGGGCTGCCGTGCCGGTGCTGCCAGCGGTCGTCGGCGGGGAGCAGTGTGTGCAGGGCCGCGAGGAGGTCGTCGTCGCTGCCCGCGCCCGTCTCGATGACGGCGATCCCGGCGGTGGCGTGCGGGACGAAGATGTTGAGCAGACCGTCGCGGCCGGCCGCCGCCTCCCGCAGGAACTCCTCGCAGTCGGTGGTGAGATCGACGACGCGCTCCCGGGTACCGGTGGAGACGTGCAGCATGCGTGTGGTGAAGGCATCGGACATGCCCCCATCCTGACCCATACGCCGGTTTCCACACCCCGTGGCGCCGCCGATTTCCGAGACGGGTGGTCCACTGGCCGAGACACCGTTGACCCGTGCGCTTCCATCTGGCTACGTTCAGCCGCATGTTGCGTTCAGCCCTGCTCACCACGCGCGGTCACATCGACCTGCTGCGGGTGGCCTCCGCCGCGTGTCGCCGCGGCTGCTGACGCCCTTCTCCTTCCTTCCCCTTCCTGTGCGGGCTCCGTCGGCCTGTCGCTGTGCCCTGCCCTGCCGTCGGCTTGAACCAGGCATGACATAGAGGCGCGCACCCGCCTTCGCCACTCCCGGCTCTCCTCCCCGTGGAGCACCCATGAGCATCAGCCATGCCCCACCCCATTCCCCGGAACCGGATATTTCCGGTATATCCAAGCAGGATTCAGCAACACCCCCGCCCGGGCACCCCTCCCCCGACCTCCAGCCCGTCGTCCCCGCCTCCGCCCGGCGCACCCGGGTCCCCCGCTGGCTGCGCCGCACCACCGGCCCGCTCCTGCTGCTGGCCCTGTGGCAACTCCTGAGCGGCACCGGTCTGCTGCCGGCCGACGTACTCGCCTCTCCGGGCCGGATCGCGCAGGTCGGCTGGGATCTGGTCGGCGACGGTTCGCTGCCGTCGGCCATGGGGACCTCGCTCCGGCGGGTCGCGCTCGGGCTGCTCCTCGGCACCGCGACCGGCACCGGACTCGCCCTGCTCTCCGGGCTGTTCCGGATCGGCGAGGACCTGGTGGACGCGCCGGTGCAGATGCTGCGGACGGTGCCGTTCGTCGGCCTCATCCCGCTGTTCATCATCTGGTTCGGGATCGGCGAGACCCCGAAGATCGCCATCATCACGCTCGGCGTGACCTTCCCGCTGTACCTGAACGTCTACGCCGGCATCCGCGGGGTGGACGCCCAACTCATCGAGGCGGGCGAGTCGTTGGGCCTGTCCCGGTGGGGGCTGGTACGGCACGTGGTGCTGCCGGGCGCGCTGCCCGGGGCGCTGACCGGGCTGCGCTACTCGCTCGGCATCTCCTGGCTGGCGCTGGTCTTCGCCGAACAGGTCAACGCCGACTCCGGCATCGGCTTCCTGATGGTGCAGGCGCGGGACTTCCTGCGGACCGACGTGATCGTGGTCTGCCTCATCGTCTACGCCTTCCTCGGCCTCCTCGCCGACCTCATCGTCCGCTCCCTCGAAAGGCTGCTGCTGCAATGGCGACCGACGTTCACGGGCCGCTGACCGGACACGCCGTCCACGTCGAGGGGCTGACCCGCTCCTTCGACGGCCGCGCGGTCATCGACGACCTCCGACTCGACATCGCGCCCGGCGAGTTCGTCGCCCTGCTCGGCCGCAGCGGCTGCGGCAAGTCGACCCTGCTGCGCATCCTCGCGGGCCTGGACCGGGACATCGAGGGCACGGCCCTGGTCCCGCGCCGCCGGGCCGTCGCCTTCCAGGCACCCCGGCTCATGCCGTGGAAGAAGGTGTGGCGCAATGTCCTCCTCGGGCTGCCGGGCAGGCCGGAGCGGTCCCTCGCCGAACGGGCGCTGGACGAGGTCGGCCTCGGTCACCGCGTCGACGCCTGGCCGAAGACCCTGTCCGGCGGCGAGGCCCAGCGCGCCTCGCTCGCCCGCGCGCTGGTGCGCGAGCCCGATCTGCTGCTGCTCGACGAGCCGTTCGGCGCCCTCGACGCCCTGACCCGGATCAGGGCCCAGCGCCTGGTCGGGGAGTTGTGGCAGCGCCGGGGCTGCGCGGTGCTGCTGGTCACGCACGACGTGGAGGAGGCGGTGTTGCTCGCCGACCGGGTCCTGGTGATGGACGGCGGCCGGATCGCCCACGAGCAGCGCGTCGACCTGGACCGGCCGCGCGAGATCACCGACCCGCGGTTCGCCGCCCTCCGTGCCCGCCTGCTCGAACGGCTCGGCGTCGACACCGCCGCCGCAGCCGCCTGAACGCCCACCCCGAACACGAACGGAACCGCCATGCGACGACGACTCGTCCCCGCCGCACTGCTCCTCCCCTTCGCCCTCCTGCTCACCGCCTGCGGCGGGAACTCGTCCGCCGACACCGGCACCGACGGCTCGGGTTCCGTCACCCTCGACGTCGGCGACCAGAAGGGCGGTTCGGAGGCCATCCTGCGCGCCGCCGGAGAGCTGGAGAACCTGCACTACAAGATCAAGTGGTCGACCTTCACCTCCGGGCCGCCGCTGCTGGAGGCCGTGAACGCCCGGGCCGTCGACATCGGCGGTGTCGGCAACACCCCGCCGGTCTTCGCGGCCGGCGCCGGCTCCAGGATCACCGTTGTGGCCGCCTGGCACGGCACCTCCCGGGGCGACACCATCCTCGTGCCGGACGACTCCGAGCTGACCCGGCCCCGGCAGCTCAAGGGCAGGTCCGTCGCCGTCGCACAGGGCTCCTCCGCGCACTACCAGCTGGTCGCCTCGCTCAAGGCAGCCGGGCTGAGCCTGTCCGACGTCAAGGTGAAGTACCTCCAGCCGGCCGACGCGCTCGCCGCGTTCACCTCCGGCAAGGTCGACGCGTGGGCGGTCTGGGACCCGTACACCTCGCAGGTCCTCCAGGCGAAGCAGGGCCGGGTGCTCACCACCGGTGACGGCATCACCAACGGCCTCACCTTCCAGGTCGCCGCTCCGGCCGCGCTGCAGGACCCGAAGAAGGCCGCCGCCATCAAGGACTACCTGGCACGGCTGCGGCGGGCCACGGCCTGGGTGTCCGACCACCAGGACGAGTGGGCCAAGGTGTGGTCGAAGGACACCGGGCTGCCCTATGAGGTGGCACTCGCCTCCGTGAAGCGGACGAACTCCACCCGGGTCGCGGTCGCCGTCGACAAGCCGCTGGTCGCCTCCGAGCAGCAGATCGCGGACGCCTTCACCGAGTTGAAGCTCATCCCGGGGAAGGTGGACTTCGCCGACTTCGTGGACCGGCGCTACAACGGCGACCTGCCGCCGTCGACGACCCCGGCCAAGGGCTGAGCGGCCGGGAAGAGCCGCGCCCGGCCCGCTGTTGGTTGCGGTGTGAACGAAGTACATGAGGTCGAGGTCGTCGTGATCGGCGCCGGCCAGGCCGGTCTGGCCGCCGCCTACCACCTGCGGCGCACCGGTTTCGAGCCGGGTCGCGATGTCGTGGTCCTCGACCACGCCCCCGGTCCGGGCGGCGCCTGGCAGTTCCGGTGGCCTTCGCTGACGTTCGGCAAGGTGCACGGGATGCACGCGCTGCCCGGCATGGAGCTGACCGACGCCGACCCGGCGCGGCCCTCGGCCGAGGTCGTCGGTGAGTACTTCGAGCGGTACGAGCGCGCCTTCGGCCTGCGGGTACGACGGCCCGTGGACGTGCGCGCGGTGCGCGAGGGCACCGGAGGGCGACTGCTCGTGGAGACCTCGGACGGCACCTGGTCGACGCGGGCGCTGATCAACGCCACCGGCACCTGGGACCGGCCGTTCTGGCCGCGCTACCCCGGCCAGGAGACCTTCCTCGGGCGGCAGTTGCACACCGCGCAGTACGCCGGCCCCGAGGAGTTCGCCGGGCGTCGGGTGGTGGTCGTGGGCGGCGGCGCCTCGGGCACCCAGCATCTGCTGGAGCTGGCCCCGTACGCCGCCGCGACCACCTGGGTCACCCGGCGGCCCCCGGTCTTCCGCGAGGGCCCGTTCGACCAGGAGGCGGGCCGTGCGGCCGTCGCGCTGGTGGAGGATCGGGTGCGTCAGGGGCTGCCGCCGCGCAGTGTGGTCTCGGTCACCGGGCTGCCGCTGAACGACGCGATCCGGCAGGGTCTCGCGGACGGGGTGCTGGACCGGCAGCCGATGTTCGACCGGATCGTCCCGGACGGCGTGGAGTGGCGCGACGGCCGTCGGGTCACCGCCGACGTGATCCTGTGGGCGACCGGGTTCCGGGCCGCGCTCGACCACCTCGCCCCGCTGCGGCTGCGCGAACCGGGCGGAGGCATCCGGGTGGAGGGCACCCGCGCGGTCGCCGATCCACGGATCCATCTGGTCGGCTACGGCCCCTCGGCCAGCACCATCGGCGCCAACCGGGCCGGGCGCGCGGCCGTCCGGGACATCCGGCGGCTGCTGGCGCGGGAGTCGGTCGCCGCCTGAGGTCACGCCGGGTCAGCTGCCCGACGGCTCCGGGGCCGGGGAGCCCAGCGGGCTGCTGCTCGGGGCCTGCGCCGTCGCCGGGCCCTGGTGGACGGCGTTGAAGTCGGCCACGTTCCGCAGGTGCTCGTCGTAGTCCGCGGTGAAACGCGTGTCCCCGGGCTTGACCGTGACGAAGTACAGCCAGTCACCCGGCGTCGGGTTGAGCGCGGCGCGCATCGCGTCCTCGCCGGGGTTGTCGATCGGCGTCGGTGGCAGGCCCATGCGCTGGTGGGAGTTGTAGGGGCTCTCGATCCCGCTGTCGCTCCGGCTCGGGCGATCGGTGTCGCGGTTCAGTGCGTAGTGGAGGGTCGAGTCCATCTGCAGCGGCATTCCGCTGTTCAGCCGGTTGAAGATGACCCGGGCGATCTTGCCCATGTCCGCCTTCGTCGAGGCCTCGGCCTGGACGATGCTGGCGATGGTGACGGCCTGGTAGACGTTCATCGCGTTACGCTGGGCCCCGGCCGCGACGGGTGCGCCGCGGAACCTCTTGTCCGCCGTGTCGACCATGAGCTGCAGCAGGGACGCGGGGGTCGCCCCTTTCCGGACGGGATACGCCGCCGGGAAGAGATAGCCCTCCGGGTTGCCCGCGGCCTCGTTCGGCAGTTTCAGGGGGGCCTTGTCGAGGGACTTGCGGGTGCTGCCCGGGGGCAGCCCGAGAGCCTTGTCCACCGCGTCGTAGACCTGGCCGGCGCGCCAGCCCGCCGGGATGACCAGCGTCGCCGGCTTCTCCTGCTCACCGCCGCCCGCCAGCGTCAGCAGCGGCACCGCCACGGCGGTGCCGGCCACGACGGCGCCGGCCACGAGGAGGGCGAGTCTGCCCCGGCGTGTCAGTCGGATCGTGCTCCGTGGCGAAGTGTTCGTCTGCATGCGGGCACGGTAATACGCATATCACCTCAAACCCGGCATTATGTTCAGTTCGTCGGTTGCAGTTGCGCGTCCCGGCGCACCAGGGCCGCGTACCGCCCGTCCCGCTCCAGGAGTTCCTCGTGCGTGCCGCGTTCGGCCACCCGTCCGGAGTCCAGCACCACGATCTGGTCGGCGCCGCGGACGGTGGACAGGCGATGGGCGATGGTGATCGTCGTGCGGTCGGCCGACAGCGCGTCGATCGCGTCCTGGACGGCGGCTTCGGTACGGGTGTCGAGCGCACTGGTCGCCTCGTCCAGGATGAGGACCGGCGGATCGCGCAGGATGGTGCGGGCTATCGCCAGGCGCTGCTTCTCGCCGCCGGAGAAACGGTGGCCGCGTTCGCCCACGACCGTGTCGTAGCCGTCGGGGAGGGCGGCTATGTGGTCGTGGATCTGTGCCGCCTCGGCCGCCGCGCGCAGTTCCTCGTCGGTGGCGTCCGGCTTGGCGAAGCGCAGGTTCTCCGCGACCGAGGCGTGGAAGAGGTATGTCTCCTGCGAGACGACGCCGACCGCGCGGGCGAGGGTGTCGAAGTCGAGGTCACGGACGTCCACGCCGTCCAGGGTGACGCGGCCGCCGGTGACGTCGTACAGCCGGGGCACCAGGTAGCCGAGCGTGGACTTGCCGGCTCCGGTCGGGCCGACGACGGCGAGGCTGCCGCCGGCCGGCACGGTGACGTCGATACCGTCGAGGACGGGGCCGCCCTTGTCGTCGTACCGGAACTCCACGGCCTCGAAGCGGACCTCGCCCTTGATCTGGTCGAGGCGCACCGGCCGCTCCCGCTCGGTGATGTCGATCGGCAGGTCCAGGTACTCGAAGATGCGCTGGAAGAGCGCCAGCGAGGTCTGGATCTGGACGCCGGTGGCGAGCAGGCTCACGGCCGGGCGGAACAGGCCCTGCTGGAGCGAGACGAAGGCGACGATGGTGCCGAGGGAGACCTCGGGGCCGCCGAAGGAAAGGGCGAGTCCGGCCGTCCAGTAGATGACGGCGGGCATCGCCGCCATGACGATCGTGATCACGGCCATGCGCCAGCGCCCGGCCATGTTGGATCTCACCTCGAGGTCGACCAGGCGCTCGGACTCCTCGGCGAAGGACGCGGTCAGCGAGTCGGAGCGGCCCATGGTGCGGCCGAGCAGGATGCCGCTGACCGAGAGCGACTCGGTGACCGTGGCCGCCATCGCGGCCATCTGTTTCTGCCGCTGGGTGGTGATCTTCTTGCGTTCGTTGCCGACGCGGCGGCTGATCCACACGAACACCGGCAGCAGGAGCAGGGAGACGATCGTCAGCCGCCAGTCCAGGGCGATCATCGCGACGACGGTGGCGACCACACTGGTGGCGTTGGACACCAGGGAGGTGGCGGTGGAGGTGACGGTGGCCTGCATGCCGCCGATGTCGTTGGCGATGCGGGACTGCACCTCGCCGGTGCGGGTCCGGGTGAAGAAGGCGAGCGACATGCGCTGGAGGCGGCCGTAGACCGCGGTGCGCAGGTCGTGCATGACGCGCTGGCCGACGGTGGTCGAGATCAGCGTCTGCAGCACACCGAAGACGCTGGACAGGACGGCGCTCAGGATCATGCCGAGCGCGAGCAGGCTCAGCAGGCCGGTGCGGCCCTGCGGGATCGCGACGTCGAGCGTCTCCTTCAGCAGGAACGGCGTGGCCACCGAGACCAGTGACGAGGCGCCGACGAGCAGGCCGACGACGGCGAGCCGCCCGCGGTAGGGACGGAAGAGCCGCAGAATACGGCGCACCTGCCGGGGCTGTTCGCCGGCGTCGGCAGGTGGGGTCCAGGAGGGTTCACGGTCGGGGTGCATGGGCTCCTACGGGAGGGACGGGCGCCGGTCAGGAGTCGGCCGACGATGACGGAACGGATCGTAGCTCATTGTTACCTATACTCACAATGAACGGCATCCTGATATTGTTCCCGCATGACCACCCCCGATCCGGACGGCCTGCTCGCCGAGCAGTTGCTACGGCTCACCCGCCGGGTGCACCGCATCCAGAAACGCCATCTGGAACAGCGCGACCTGGGCGTCACCCCCGCCCAGTCGCGGCTGCTGCGCACCCTCGCGCACTACGCCTCGCCGCCGCGCATGGCCGACCTGGCCGAGCGCCTGGAGGTCGTGCCCCGCGCGGTGACGACGCTGGTCGACGGGCTGGAGGCGAGCGGCAAGGTACGGCGGGCGCCGGATCCGGCGAACCGGCGCGTGACCCGGATCGAGCTGACGGACGAGGGGCGCGCGGCCCTGCGGGAACTGCGCGGCGCCCGCCGCTCGGCGGCCGAGGAGATACTGGCGCCGCTGACGGAGAAGGAGCGCCAGGTGCTCGGCGTCCTGCTGGACACGCTGATCGACGGGGACGCCGCCCAGCGCTGCTGAACAGGGATGCCCCCCACTTGAACAGAGGTGACCCCCGCTCCGGAGACGGAGCGAGGGCTTGGAGGGCGCCCGCGTCGAGCCGTGTGGATCCGCCCGGCGCGGGACGCGCCACCCCGGTCTCAGCAGCGGCTGCGATCCTCCGTCAGCACCCCCTGGACCGTGGCCAGGGAACGGTCGTAACAGCCGTCCGAGCCCAGGAGGCGGTAGCGCTCGGCCGACGTGCCGACCGCGTGCCGCCGGTCGCGCGGGACGTTTACCGTGTACGTCGCGTCACCGCCGTAGGTGTCGTCCAGCCGTGACCACGCGGTGCGCCGGCCGCCCTCGCGGACCACCGCGGAAGCCCGGTCGCCGAGGGTCAGCACGGTGCGCAGCCGGTCGTCCGGGCCGAGGGTGGTGGCGCCGTTCACGGTGTACGTCCGGTGCGTGCGCGTCGTCCGCGCGGGACCGTGGCCGGCGGTCCGGACCGTCTCGTCGTCGGTCCAGCTCGCGTCGAGTCCGTCCGTGTTCTCCCCCTCGGTCCAGCGGTGCACCGAGGTGTTGGCGAGCGTACGGGTGACGGTGGTGGTCACGCGCCCGTGCGAGGTGTCCAGGTACCCGGAGACGGTGAGCGCGTGCCCGGCCTCGGTCCGCACCCGGTTCTCCGTCCCCGGCGTGAGGACGGAGGAGTTGGCGAGGTCGGTCGCCTTGTCCTCGGTGAGCGCGCCGGGGACGTGGGCGCGGTGCGCGTCCTGCCAGACCAGCACGTTCACGGGGGTGCTCCAGCCCGACTGGCCCGCGGGCACGCCGACGACCGACACCTCGACGCGGTGCGGGCGCCCGTCGTTGAGGAGGCCGGCGAAGGGCGTGAGGTCGTACTCGACGGGCCGGACGTCGAAGGCGCGCGGGGCCGGGACGACGTACCAGAGGAAGGGGTTGGACCAGCCGCCCGTCCACACGTTCGGGAAGGGCGCCGCGATGCCGGCGAGCCGGCCGTCGACGGTGATCTGCACCTCGCGGTAGGGGCCGTGGTCGGCCTTGCACGAGTACGACGCCGGGTCGGCCACGGTCAGGTACCAGAACTCCTCGCACCCGCCGCCCGAACCGGTCGCGTACACCTCGGCGACGATCCGTTCGCTGTTGCGCGGGGTGGTGAGTGTCGTGCCGGAGTGCGTGTCGGCGAGGGTGAGGACGCGGTCGGGGGCGGGGGTCGCGGGGCGGCCGGCGTAGAAGGTGAGGGTGACGTGCACGTCGATGACACCGGTGTAGGTGTCGTCCACCACGTTGCCGATCAGCATCTCGACGTCCCGGGAGCCGCGGAAGGTGTCGCTGTAGCGGGTGACGTCCTTCTCGACGTGCCATTCGATGCCGTCGGGCGAGGGTTCCGGCGTGGAGGTGCGCAGAATCTCGACCCCGCCGACGTGCAGATAGCCCAGCCGGTCGTACTGACGGCCCTTCACCTTGCCGTCGAGGCGCAGGACGACCTTGCTCCAGCGGTCACCGCAGCCTTTCGGGGGCGTGTACGTGCCCCGGTACGGCGTGAAGTCGCGGAATTGCACGTCGGCGAGGGTGACCTGACAGGACGTGGTGTGCGGCCGGTCGACCGGCGGGGCCGCGGTCACCGGGTCGTGCCAGTCGGTGCCGAACTCGGCCGGCACCTCGGCGGCCCGGGCCACCGGTGTGCCCGTGCCGAGGAAGGCGCTCACCAGGAGGGTCGCTCCGGTAAGCATGGACATGACCATCCGTCTTCTCATGGCCGGTGTTCTACGGGGAGTCGGACCGCCCCGCAATGACGCCTCGGCAGATCGGCGCGATGCGAACGGCCACCGCGCGGCCCGGACGGGCACCCGGCGACGGAACATTTAGTGATATAAGCGGATCTTACTGGCATAGTGCGCTCATGGAGATCGCAAAGGGGTCACTCTCCCGCCGCACGGCCCTCGTCCTCACCGTCGTCGGAGCGGGCGCGGTCACCGGCGCCGCCGTCCTCGCCGGCACGCTCCCGCACGGAGCCGAGGGCTCGCCCGCACCCGGTCCGGCCGCCTCGTCCGGACCGCCCCCGGCCCCCGGCGCACCGGGCATCGGCGACCCGCTCATGCCGCTCGCCGGCAACGGCGGCTACACCGTCCGCCGTTACACGCTCGACTTCGACTGGCGGGCCCCCCGGACGCCCTTCGAGGCAGGTGCCACCATCAGTGCCACCGCCACCCAGGCCCTGTCCCGCTTCGATCTCGACTTCGCGGGCAACACGCTGCACCGCGTCACCGTCGACGGCGCACCGGCCACCGCCCGCCGCGACGGCGACGAACTCGTCGTCACTCCCGTACGGCCGATCCCCCGCGGCCGTCCGTTCACCGTCCGCGTCGCCTACACCGCCGACCCGACCCAGGGCCGGCACCGCGACGACGCCATCCAGGACTACGGCTGGGTCCCCACCCCCGACGGCACCCTCGTCTGCGCACAGCCCGACGGAGCCCGGATGATCTTCCCGGCCGACGACCACCCGAGCCTGCGGGCACCGGTCACCTTCCACATCACCACCCCCGCGGGGCTGAGCGCGGTGGCCAACGGCCGGCTCGTCGGCACCGTCCGGCGCCCCGACGGCCGCACCCGGTGGACGTACGACTCCGAGCAGCCGATCGCGCCACAGCTCGTCCAGCTGGCGATCGGGAGGTTCACGTTCGTCGACAGCAGCGGCCCGCGCGGGCTGCCCGTCCGGGACGTGGTCCCCGACCGGCTGGTCACGGACACCGAGGCGTACCGCTCGCTCACCCCGGAACACCTGGCCTGGCTGGAACGGCGGCTCGGCCCCTATCCGTTCCGCCGCTACGGCGTGCTGGTCGGGGACACCGACCTGCCGGTGGCACTGGAGACCCAGTCGCTGTCCGTCGTACCGCGGGAGGACCTGCTGGGCGACCGGGTCGACGCCGAGCGCAACCTCGTCCACGAGCTGACACACCATTGGACGGGTGACAGCGTCGCCATCCGGCGCTGGTCCGACCTGTGGCTGAGCGAGGGTCACGCCCGCTTCTACGAACGGCTGTACTCCGACGAGCACGGGGGTGTGAGCCTGGAGTCCGCGATGCGGGCGGCCTACGAGCAGCACGACCAGTGGCGGCACGACGAGGGGGCACCCGCCGAGCCCACCGCGGACACCCTGTTCAAGGTGATGCGGTACGACGGCTCGGCACTCGTGCTGTTCGCGCTGCGGGAGAAGGTCGGCGGGGAGACCTTCGACCGGATCGAGCGCGCCTGGGTGAGCGAGTACCGGGGCCGCGCGGCCGGCACCCGGGACTTCGTCGCGCTCGCGTCCCGGGTCGCGGGCGAGGACCTCGGCCCGTTCCTGGATCCGTGGCTCCACGGCACGCGCACCCCGCCCATGCCGGGCCACCCCGACTGGCAGACCGACCCGGTCGAGGACTGAGCCGCGCGCGGACTCGCGTGGTTGCCCCAGGCAGCGGAGCCGCTGCCGCCGACCGGGTGGCCTCTGCCGGGCCGCTGGTCCACCCCGGTGACGCTCGCCACGACACGGCGGGCAGGGCACGGAAACGTACGAGGGGTGGCACCACGGCAACTCCTTTGTCCTGGTTGCGAGCGAGCGTGGTTGGGAGAGCCTCTGCGATGAGAAGAAATGTTTCTGCACATGTCCCCGCGGCCATCCGGAGATGCCGTCTGACGGCTTGTGTGATCGCGGGGGCGGCTCTCCTGCCGCCGCTGCTGATCCTCCCGACGTCCGGCTCCGACGAGGCGGCGGACCGGCGTCTGCAGGACGCCTTCACGGACGCAGCGCGCGAGTTCCAGGTGCCGCGCAGTGTGCTCATGAGCGTGTCCTACATGCAGTCGCGCTGGGACTCCCATCCGGGCGCGCCCAGCGTCACGGGCGGCTTCGGGCCGATGCACCTGATCGACGCCGAACGCGTCCGGCCGTCCCAGCCGGCGCCGCGCCCCGAGGCACCGATCGGCGACAAGGCGCAGCCGCGCACGGGGGCGGCGGGGTCGTCCGGTGGCGCGACGAGGTCGTCCGGTGGCACGGCGGGATCCTCCGGGGACCCGGTCGGACCCTCCGGGGGGGCCGCGGGCGGCCATGCCGTGGAGCCGGCGGACCTGCAGCACGCGGCACGCCTGATCCAGGCCCCGGCCGGACGGCTGCGCACGGACGCCGTCGCCAACGTACGCGGCGGGGCGGCACTGCTGGCCGCCACGCAGCGACAGCTCGGCAAGCCTTTGAGCAACAACCCGGCGGACTGGTGGGAGACCGTGGCGCGGTTCCCGGGCACCCGTGACGTCGCGTCAGCCGCGGCCTACGCCGACGACGTCTTCGCCCTGATCCGCCGGGGCGCGCACCGCACCACCGCCGAGGGGCAGGACGTCACCCTGCCCGCCACTCCCGGCCTGCGGCCGCACCCGCGCACCCCCCGCTCGCAGGGCCCGCAGCGGCCGAAACAGGTCGAGTGCCCCGCCGAACTGGTCTGTGACTGGCTGGGCGCGCCGTACGAGGAGATCGGCGACAGCTACGGCAACCACGACCTGGCCGACCGGCCCAGGGACCAGCCGATCGAGTACATCGTCATCCACGACACCGAGGCGGAGCTGCCGAGCATGTTCCAGACGGTGCAGGATCCGACGGAATCCTCGTGGCACTACTCGATCCGCTCCAGCGACGGTCACGTCACCCAGCACATCAGGACCAAGGACGAAGCCTGGCACTCGGGCAGCCAGTTCGTGAACGCCCGCTCCATCGGCATCGAGCACGAGGGGTTCCTCACCCAGCCGGGCACCTGGTTCACCGAGCGGATGTACCGGTCCTCGGCGCGCCTGGTGCGGTACCTGGCGAACAAGTACGACATCCCGCTCGACCGGCAGCACATCTTCGGCCACGACAACGTGCCCGCCCCGACCGCCGACACCATCCCCGAGATGCACGACGACCCGGGCCCCTTCTGGGACTGGCGGCACTACTTCGACCTCCTCGGCGCACCGCTGCGCGCCACGGCGGGACCCGACAGCGACATGGTCACCATCCTGCCGGACTACGGCAAGCACAAACCGCCGTTCACAGGGTGTGCCGGAAGTGGTTCACCGTGTCGGCCGCACGGCTCCAGCGCCGTCCGGCTGTACACCGCGCCGGACGAGAAGGCCCCGCTGATCCAGGACCCGGGCCGCAAGCCGGACGGCGACGACTCCACGATGGACGTCAACGACCTGGGGTCGCGCGTTTCCGCCGGTCAGACCTTCGCCGTCGCCGACCGCAGCGGCGACTGGACGGCGATCTGGTTCCAGGGGCGCAAGGCCTGGTTCAAGAACCCCAGGCAGCAGCCGACCGCCGTCGGCGCGGCCGGGCGCATGGTCACGCCGAAGGAGGGCCTGGACGAGATCCCGGTGTTCGGGCGTGCGCTCCCGGAGGAGGAGGCCTACCCGGACGACATGGACGAGCCGACCGAGTCCCCGCTGCCGTACAGCTTCCTGGCGGGCCAGCGGTACGTGACCCAGGCCGGCGTCGGCAGTTCCTACACCGCCAAGTCCTTCAGCGACACGCCCAACCCGGTGGTCTGGGGCCGGGAGCGGTACTACGAGATCCAGTTCGGCCACCGGCTCGCCTACGTCCGGGCGAGCGACGTGGACGTGGTGGGCACCGCGGCGGCGGGATCGCCGGGACACCAGGCCGATCCGGTCCAGCAGTAGCGCCGTCGACGCCGGCGACCGGCTGTCGGACCGGGTCGCCTCACCAGGCGGTCAGCGTGGCCCTGTCCCCCATCACCACCACGGGGTCGCCGGCCGGGTCCAGCGTGCGCAGCAGCACCTCCATGGCCTTCCTCGAGACGCTGACGCAGGCCGAGGTGCCGCTGCCGTGGTCCATGTGCAGCCAGATGCCGCCGCCCTTGTCCGTGCCCCAGGGGCGGGTGGCGTCGCGCGGCGGGGTGCCCTTGACGCGGTTGTAGTCGATGGCGATGACGTAGTCGAAGTCGTGCCGGTGCGCCGCGTCCCACTCGGGCGGGGGTGCATAGGCGCCCTCGTCCCGGTCGTAGGGCAGCCTGGTACCCGGGTCGGCGAGCACACCGCCCGCGTCGGTGAGGGTGAACACGCCGACGGGGCTGCGCTGGTCGCCCTCGTGGTGGTGCGTGGTCCAGCCGCCGCGCCCGTTGTGCGCGGGCCAACTGCCCACCGTGCGCCACCGGGCGCCCTGCCGCGTGTACAGCACGACCCGGGAGACGGCCGAGTCCCGGTGCTCGCCGTACACGGCCACGACCTGGCGGGAGTCGGCGGGGATCCGCCGGTACAGGCGGTCGCCGACGCCCGGTACGCGGGTCGGGCCGGGGGTGGCGGCCGTGGGGGCGTGCCGGCCGCGGGCGCCCTGCGCGCCGTGGGTGGGGACCGGGGAGCCGCACGCGGAGAGCGTCGCGAGGAGGGTGCCGAGGGCCGCCACCGCGACCGTCATGCGCCGCACGGGGTCGATCTGCACCTCTCCATGCTGTCATCGCGGCGCTGCTGATGGTGTGCCCTTTCGAGCCGTCACCGTGCCGGGTGACGGGGCCGCCCGGGGCTTGACGGGCGGGCCGACGGGGGCCGTGGCCGGAAGTGGGCGGATTTCGCGGGCCGTCAAGGAAAACCGTTTGAAATTCACCACTCTGCGACGCGAACCTTTCACGGCTTGTTGCCGCTCACCGCGGCTTTCCGCTGTTGTCCTCCTTCCTGCCCTCCCCTGACACGAGCCACTGGGACCTCATGCAGATTCAAGACCTTCCGTATCCCGACCCGGGTGTGCCGGACACGCGTTCGGGCCCTCGATTCCTGTGGTGGCTCTGGCGCAACCAGCTGGGCGGGCAGCTGAAGTCGCTCGCCTGGGGCCTGCTGCACTTCGTCTCCGTCTCCGCCCTGCCGTTCTGCGTCGGTCTCGCCGTGCAGGCGGCCATCGACCGCTCCGGCAGGAGGCTCGCCCTGACGGGTGGTCTGATGCTGCTCTGCGGTCTGGGCATCGCGCTCGGCGACACCTTCCTGCACCGGGCCGCCGTCACCAACTGGATCACCGCCGCCGCCCGTGTCCAGCAGCTGCTGGCACGCAAGGCCGCCCACCTCGGATCCGCCCTGACCCGGCGGGTGGCCGCCGGTGAGGTGGTGGCCGTCTCCACCGGCGACGTGGAGAAGATCGGCTGGTTCGTCGAGGCCGTCTCCCGTTTCTCCGCCGCCGCGCTGACGGTCGTGGTCGTCTGCGTCGGCCTGCTCGTGTACCAGCCCGCGCTCGGCGTGGTCGTCGCCCTGGGCCTGCCCGTCGTGGCGCTCGCGGTCCTGCCGCTGCTGCCTCGGGCGACGCGCCGTGCGGACGTGCAGCGCGAAAAGGCGGGCCGGGCCACCGAGCTGGCCTCGGACACCGTCGCCGGACTGCGGGTGCTGCGCGGCATCGGCGGCGAGGAGCTGTTCCTGGACCGCTACCGCCGGGCCTCCCAGGAGGTACGGCACGCCGCCGTGCGCAGCGCCCGCATGTGGTCGCTGATCTCCGCCGTCCAGGTACTGCTGCCCGGGCTGCTGCTGATCGCCGTCGTCTGGTACGGCATCGACCTGGCCCGCCAGGGCCGGATCACGGTCGGCGAACTGGTCACCGTCTACAGCGCGGTCATGATCCTGAACTACCCGCTGCGGCACTTCGAGGAGATCGCCATGGCGTACTCCTTCTCCCGCCCCTCGGCCAGGCGCGCCGCCCGGGTGCTGGCGCTGGAGCGGTCCACGGCCACCGACGGCACCCGCGCGGCCGAACTGCCGGACGGCGACCTGTACGACCCCGCGACCGGTCTACTCGCTCCCGCCGGCCGGTTCACCGCCGTGGTGTGCGGCGACCCGGACGCGGCGGGCCGGCTGGCCGAGCGGCTGGGCGGCCACCCCGCGGAGCCCGGCCGGTCGGCGCTGCTCGGCGGAGTGCCCCTGGACGAACTTCCTCTCGACAGCGCCCGGACCGCCGTCCTCGTCCAGGACAAGGACCCGGTGCTCCTCTCCGGCACCCTGCGCGACCTGCTCGACGTGCCCGCCTCCGGAGCCGTGCCGGCCGCGGACGCGCTGGCGGCGGCACAGTGCGAGGACGTGCTGGACGCGCTCGTGCAGGGTTCGCTCGACGCCGCCGCCCCGATGGACGCCCGTATCACCGAGCGCGGGCGCTCCCTGTCCGGCGGCCAGCGCCAGCGGCTCGCCCTGGCCAGGTCGCTGATCACCGACCCGGAGGTGCTGGTGCTGGACGAGCCGACCTCCGCGGTCGACTCGCACACCGAGGCCCGGATCGCGGACGGACTGCGCCGGCTGCGGTCGGGGCGGACGACCGTGGTGTTCACCTCCTCCCCGCTGCTGCTCGACCGCGCGGACCGGGTCGCCCTGGTGCACGACGGTGAGGTCGTGGCGGTCGGTGTCCACCGCGAACTGGTCGAGAACGAGCCGCGGTACCGGGCCGTGGTGACCCGCGAGACCGACGAGGAACTGTCCGCGGCCGACGAGGGCATCCTGCTGGACGCGCTCCAGGAACTGGAAGAGATCGAGGAGAGCGCATGATCGGCGTAGCGCCACCGGCGTACGACCCGGCGGCCCCGACGACCGCCACCACCCTGCCCGTCGGCGCCGCCGCGACCGTGCGCGCCTACGTCACCGAGCTGTTCCGCCGGCACCGGCGGGCCTTCCTGCTGCTCATCGCCGTCAACACGGTGGCCGTGATCGCCTCCATGGTGGGCCCGTACCTGCTCGGCGGTCTGGTCGAGCGGGTGACGGACGAGGCCGCGGAGCTGCATCTGGGTCTGACCGCCGGGCTGTTCGTGCTCGCCCTGGTCGTGCAGGCCGGGTTCGTCCGGCAGGTACGGCTGCGGGGCGCGATGCTCGGCGAGCGGATGCTGGCCGACCTGCGCGAGGACTTCCTCGTCCGGTCCGTCGGGCTGCCGCCGGGCGTGCTGGAGCGCGCGGGCACCGGCGACCTGCTCTCCCGCATCACCACCGACATCGACCGCCTCGCCAACGCCATGCGCGAGGCCGTGCCCCAGCTGGCCATCGGCGTCGTGTGGGTCCTGCTGCTGCTCGGCGGGCTGGTCGTGACGGCCCCGCCGCTGGCCGCGGCCGTGCTGCTCGCCGTACCAATCCTGGTGATCGGCTGCCGCTGGTACTTCAAACGGGCGCCGGCCGGCTACCGCTCGGAGGCCGCCGGGTACGCCGCCGTCGCCGCCGCGCTCGCCGAGACCGTGGACGCGGGCCACACCATCGAGGCGCACCGCCTCGGCGCCCGCCGCGTGGCCCTGTCCGAGCGGAGGATCTCGCAGTGGGTCGCGTGGGAGCGCTACACCCTCTGGCTCCGCTCCGTGCTCTTCCCGGTGCTCAACACCGTTCACCTCCTCGTGCTCGGTTCGGTCCTGATGGTCGGCGGGGTGTTCGTCCTGCACGGCTGGATCGGGGTGGGCCAGCTGACCACCGGCGCGCTCATCGCGCAGATGCTGGTCGACCCGGTCAACCTGATCCTGCGCTGGTACGACGAGGTGCAGGTCGCCCAGGTGTCGCTGGCCCGCCTGGTCGGTGTCCGGGACATCGAGCCCGACGCCGGGGACGCCTCGGTGGCCCCGGAGGGACGGGTCGTGCACGCCGACCGGGTGCACTTCGGCTACCGCGAGGGCGTCGACGTGCTGCGCAAGGTCTCCCTGGAGGTCGCACCCGGCACCCGGCTCGCCCTGGTCGGCCCGTCCGGCGCGGGCAAGTCCACCCTGGGCCGGCTGCTCGCCGGGATCTACGCGCCCCGGGACGGCCGGGTCACCCTGGGCGGGGCCGAGCTGTCCCGGATGCCCGCGGAACGCGTCCGCTCGCACGTCGCCCTCGTCAACCAGGAGCACCACGTCTTCGTGGGCTCCCTGCGCGACAACCTCCTCCTGGCCCGCACCGGCGCCACGGACGCCGAGCTGTGGGCGGCCCTCGGCGCGGTCGACGCGGACGAGTGGGCGCGGGCGCTGGACGACGGCCTGGACACCGAGGTGGGCTCCGGCGGTCTGGCGCTCACCCCGGCGCAGGCCCAGCAGATCGCGCTGGCCCGGCTGGTGCTGGCCGACCCGCACACGCTGGTCCTGGACGAGGCGACCTCGCTGCTCGACCCCCGCGCGGCCCGCCACCTGGAACGCTCCCTGGCCCGGGTCCTCGACGGCCGCACCGTCGTCGCCATCGCCCACCGTCTGCACACCGCCCACGACGCCGACGTGATCGCCGTCGTGGAGAACGGCCGCATCAGCGAGCTGGGCAGCCACGACGACCTGGTCGCAGCCGAGGGCGCGTACGCGGCGTTGTGGCGGTCCTGGCATGGGTGAGGGCGGCCTGGCGAGGGCCGGCTGAGCGTCTGCGCCGACGAGGCGGTCGGGTGGCCTTGCTCGCTGGGGGTGCAGGGGGCCGCCCGCTTCGGCGAGGGAGTGGTCGGGCCGGCCTCGCGCGCCGGGAGGTGCGCCCCGCCCGCCGTGGGCGGGGCGCAGCCTGTGCCGGCGGGTGTCGCCTCGGCCGACCGGGGTGCGGCCCGCCCGCGGCGGCGAGGGGGCGCCCCGGCTCGCCGGGGGTGTGTGTCCAGGTGGGCGGGGCTCGTCGGCCCGGGCCGCCGGAGGCGCGGCCGGCCGGCCGAGGTGCCAGGTGCCCGCACAGGCCCGCGGCCCCCGGTACCGCCCCCGCTGCCGCCGGCCGGGAACCGGGGCGCGAGGGGGTCGGCCCCTTCGGGTGCCGGGGCGGCGGGACGCGCGCCGGTCCGGTGCCGGGCGTGGCGTCCCGCCGGGACCCGTGCCGTTGCGCGGTGGCAAGCAGGGGTGGAAGGCTGGAAAGCGGCACCAGCCCGGGGTACATCCGGGAACCAGGAGGTTCGCGGCGGGTGACTCCGCGCCCTGCGTGCCGACGGCCCGCCGTCCGCTGGGGCGGCACCCGGCCGTCCTCACCACCTGGAGGTAGTCGTGGACAGCGCCGACGGTTGGGGGGACGACGTCTACCAGCCCGATCCCGCGGAGATCCGGGAGGACTCGGGGGTGCTCGACGTCGAGGACACTCTGGACTTCGACGGCGTCGCCGACCCCCTCGACCGCGGCTGGTCCCCTCCCGAGCGACCGTGGGCGGTCGAACACACCGGTGTGACGGCGGCCGAACGCCAGGCGGGCGAGACCCTCGACCAGCGGCTCGCCGAGGAGATGCCGGACCTCACCGCGCCCGACGGCGACGGCATCGGCGATTGCGCAGGCACCGACGGGGAACTCCTCGACAACGAGGTCGGCGACTCCCGCTCCGGCCGGCTGGTGGCCCCCGACGAGGGCGCGCACGAGGACGATGAGGCCGCCCTGGTCGCCACCGACGTCGGCATCGACGGCGCCGCCGCCACCGCCGAGGAAGCCGCCATGCACATCGTCGACGAGGACACCCTTCCCGGCTGAGCCGGACCCCGCGGATCCGCCCGTCCCGACCGCCCCGCACGAGGAGCCGCCATGCAGCAGGACCAGCACCCCGACTACCACCCGGTCGTCTTCCGCGACCGCGCCGCCGGCTACGCCTTCCTCACCCGGTCCACCGCACGGAGCGAGCAGACCATCGACTGGGACGACGGACAGACGTACCCGGTGATCGACGTGGAGATCTCCTCGGAGAGCCACCCCTTCTACACGGGCAAGGCCCGCACGGTCGACACCGAGGGCCGTATCGCCCGCTTCGAGCGCCGGTACGGCGCGGCGGACGCCGGCGAGGCGACCTGATCCCGGCGGCGTCCTCAGATCACGTTGAGAGCCGCGGCGCAGCCCACTCCCCCGAGCAGCATGAACACCGGCATGAGCACCTTCAGCTCGACCCAGCTGCCCGCCCGGAACCGCATCGCCTTCGGCGGCCCCAGCGGGTACCAGCGTTTGCGGCCCACCGGGATCGGCCACAGGATCGGGCAGCCGGACACGGTCAGCGCGTCCCCGATGTCGTGGACCAGCGCGCCCAGCACGACCGGCAGCCCCAGCCACAGGTACTCCTGCCCCGGCGCGGTGAACAGCCAGTCGGAGCCGTTGCCCGGCTTGTCCAGCACTCCTGCCAGGATCCACGCACTGGTCGCCGCCAGCAGCCAGACCAGGACATCGCTGCTGGAACCGCGTGCGGCCCGCCACAGCAGACCCTCGATCGCGAGCACCATGTGCACGAACAGGATCCCCAGCACCGCCCACCGGCCCCCCGTGATCGCCCCCACGGAACAGCCGGCACCGATCAGGACCGCCCACAGCCAGGTGTGCGTCAACGTACGGTGACCGCCGGAGCGGCGCGGGTCGCCCTGCTTCCTGGTCGCCTTGTAGACGGCGTACGACAGCTTGTCCACGATCTCGCAGACCCAGCGGGAGACCGGCCCGAAGGCCCGGGAGATGGTGGCCGCCTTGTGATCGAGGTCCGGGGCGAGCGCGGCGCCGGCGCAGATCAGCGCGCCGGACAGGAGGACCGGCCAGGGCATCGGGTGCCCGGCCGCGGCGGCGGCGGCTCCGACGCCCAGCCAGGCCGCGGCCCCCGACAGTGAGTGTGCTGGTCCCATCATGGCCGCTGCCCGCCCCATTCCTCGTGCGCCGCTGTCCAGTTGATCCGATGCGCTGACGCTGCGTCGGCGACACAGCGTAGCGGCCGTGATCTTCGCACCCGCAGCCGATTCCCCGCTCGGGCCGAAGGCCAGGCAAGATGGGGGCGTGACCCTCATCGATCAGCTGCCGCCGACCGCCGACCCCGACGCCCTGTACGAAGCCTTCGAGTCGTGGGCGCAGGAGCGCGGCCTCACCCTCTATCCCCACCAGGAGGAGGCGTTGATCGAGGTGGTCTCCGGGGCGAACGTGATCGTCTCGACACCCACCGGCTCGGGCAAGAGCATGATCGCCGCGGGTGCGCACTTCGCCGCGCTGGCCCGGGACGAGGTCACCTTCTACACGGCACCGATCAAGGCCCTGGTGTCGGAGAAGTTCTTCGAGCTGTGCAAGCTCTTCGGCACCGAGAACGTCGGCATGCTCACCGGCGACGCCTCCGTGAACGCCGACGCTCCGGTGATCTGCTGCACCGCCGAGGTGCTGGCGTCGATCGCGCTGCGCGACGGCAAGCACGCGGACGTCGGCCAGGTCGTCATGGACGAGTTCCACTTCTACGCCGAGGGCGACCGCGGCTGGGCCTGGCAGATCCCGTTGCTGGAACTCCCACAGGCACAGTTCATCCTGATGTCGGCCACTTTGGGCGATGTGTCCTTCTTCGAGAAGGACCTCACCCGCCGTACCGGCCGCCCCACCGCGGTGGTCCGCTCGGCGACCCGCCCGGTTCCCCTCTCTTACGAGTACAAGCTGACCCCGCTCACCGAGACGCTCACCGACCTGCTGGAGAGCAAGCAGGCCCCGGTGTACATCGTGCACTTCACGCAGGCGCAGGCAGTGGAGCGGGCGCAGGCGCTGATGAGCATCAACATGTGCACACGGGAGGAGAAGGACCAGATCGCCGAGTTGATCGGCAACTTCCGCTTCACCACCAAGTTCGGCCGGAACCTCTCGCGCTACGTGCGGCACGGCATCGGCGTGCACCACGCCGGCATGCTGCCCAAGTACCGGCGCCTGGTGGAGAAGCTGGCCCAGGCCGGTCTGCTGAAGGTCATCTGCGGCACGGACACCCTCGGCGTGGGCGTCAACGTGCCCATTCGCACGGTGCTGTTCACGGCGCTGACCAAGTACGACGGCAGCCGGGTGCGCACCCTGCGGGCCCGGGAGTTCCACCAGATCGCGGGACGGGCCGGCCGGGCCGGTTTCGACACCGCGGGTCTGGTCGTCGCGCAGGCGCCGGAGCACGTCATCGAGAACGAGAAGGCGCTGGCGAAGGCGGGCGACGACCCCAAGAAGCGGCGCAAGGTCGTGCGCAAGAAGGCGCCGGAGGGCTTTGTCGGCTGGACGGACAACACCTTCCAGAAGCTGATCGAGTCGGAGCCGGAGCCGCTGACCTCGCGATTCCGGGTGACGCACACGATGCTGCTGTCGGTGATCGCCCGCCCGGGCAACGCGTTCGAGGCGATGCGCCATCTCCTGGAGGACAACCACGAGCCGCGCAGGCAGCAGCTGCGGCACATCCGACGGGCGATCGCGATCTACCGCTCCCTGCTCGACGGCGGGATCGTGGAGAAGCTCGACAAGCCGGACGCCGAGGGCCGCATCGTCCGGCTCACGGTCGACCTCCAGCAGGACTTCGCGCTGAACCAGCCGCTGTCCACGTTCGCCCTCGCCGCGTTCGAACTCCTCGATCCCGAGTCGCCGTCCTACGCCCTCGACATGGTCTCCGTCGTCGAGTCCACCCTGGACGACCCGCGACAGATCCTCGTCGCCCAGCAGAACAAGGCCCGCGGCGAGGCCGTGGCCGCGATGAAGGCCGACGGCGTCGAGTACGAGGAGCGCATGGAGCGCCTCCAGGACATCACCTACCCGAAGCCGCTGGAAGAGTTGCTCTTCCACGCGTACAACACCTACCGCAAGAGCCACCCCTGGGTCGGTGACCACCCGCTGTCGCCGAAGTCGGTGATCCGGGACATGTACGAGCGGGCGATGTCCTTCACGGAGCTGGTGTCCTTCTACGAGCTGGCCCGCACCGAGGGCATCGTGCTGCGCTACCTCGCCAGCGCCTACAAGACCCTGGACCACACGATTCCGGACGACCTGAAGTCCGAGGACCTGCAGGACCTGATCGAGTGGCTGGGCGAGATGGTCCGCCAGGTGGACTCCAGTCTGCTGGACGAGTGGGAGCAGCTCGCCAACCCGGAGGAGATGACCGCCGAGGAGGCCCAGGAGAAGGCCGACGAGGTCAAGCCGGTCACCACCAACGCCCGCGCCTTCCGCGTCCTCGTCCGCAACGCCATGTTCCGCCGGGTGGAGCTGGCCGCCCTCGACCACGTCGAGGAACTCGGCGAGCTGGACGGCGAGTCCGGCTGGGACGCCGAGGCCTGGGGCGAGGCGATGGACAAGTACTGGGACGAGTACGAGGACCTCGGCACCGGTCCCGACGCCCGCGGCCCCAAGCTGCTGGTCATCAAGGAGGAGCCGGAGAACGGGCTCTGGCGCGTCCGCCAGATCTTCGACGACCCGAACGGCGATCACGACTGGGGCATCAGCGCGGAGATCGACCTCGCGGCCTCCGACGCCGAGGGCCGCGCCGTGGTCCGCGTCACCGATGTCGGCCAGCTGTGAGCGGCTCGCGGTCCGTGGCAAGCCAAGGAGAATGAGAATCCCACCGATGACGAATCCGGCCGAGAGACTGGTCGACCTGCTCGACCTGGAGCAGATCGAGGTCAACATCTTCCGTGGCCGCAGCCCGCAGGAGTCCCTGCAGCGGGTGTTCGGCGGCCAGGTGGCCGGCCAGGCGCTGGTCGCCGCCGGCCGCACCACGGACGGCGAACGCCCGGTGCACTCGCTGCACGCGTACTTCCTGCGCCCTGGCCGCCCGGGCGTGCCGATCGTGTACCAGGTGGAACGGGTCCGCGACGGGCGCACCTTCACGACGCGCCGGGTCACGGCCGTGCAGCAGGGCCGCACGATCTTCAATCTGACCGCCTCCTTTCACAAGCCCGAGGAAGGACCGTTCGAGCACCAGCTGCCGCCGGCCCGCGAGGTGCCGGACCCCGAGACGCTGCCGACGGTCACCGAGGAGATCCGCAAGCACCTGGGGGCGCTGCCGGAGCAGTTGGAGCGGATGGCGCGCCGCCAGCCGTTCGACATCCGGTACGTCGACCGGCTGCGCTGGAACGCCGAGGAGATCAAGGGGGCCGATCCGCGCAGCGCCGTGTGGATGCGCGCGGTCGGACCGCTCGGTGACGATCCGCTGGTCCACACCTGCGCGTTGACCTACGCCAGCGACATGACCCTCCTGGACGCGGTGCGTATCCCGGTGGAGCCTCTGTGGGGGCCGCGGAACTTCGACATGGCATCGCTGGACCACGCCATGTGGTTCCACCGGCCGTTCCGCGCGGACGAGTGGTTCCTGTACGACCAGGAGTCACCGATCGCGACCGGCGGGCGCGGGCTGGCCCGCGGACGCATCTACGACCTGCAGGGACGACTGCTCGTCTCGGTCGTGCAGGAGGGCCTGTTCAGGTCCCTGTAGCAGCCGATGCAAGGGGCCGCCCGTCGGCCCGGGTGTTCAGACCCGCGCCGGCCGCGCCGGGCGGGGGCTTCTCCGTCGCAACCAGGCCCGCAGACCGCGGGACGACCGCGGCGGAGCGGCCGGCGCCGGCTCGTGGCCCCGGGGAACGGGGTGCCCCGCCGGCCGGCCGGTGAACTCCGGGGGCCGCACGCACGACTCCGATGTCCGCACGCGCGCCTGGGCATTCCGCACGGTCGGCTCCGCGGGCCGTGGCGCGGATTCCGGAGCCCTCGTGCGCTCTCCCGTCGACCGGATGACCGTCCGTTCTTCCACGCGTCCGGTGACCGTCCGTGCCATCGGCGGGATGGGCCGTGCGCCGGTGCGGGGCGCCGGCGGTACGCGGCGGGCGGCCGGGCGTGGGGCGGGCGAGGCCTCGCGGGCCTCGTCGACCGAGCGCGCCAGTTCGCTGCGCAGCCAGCCGATCTCGTCCGCGTCCTGCGCCGTCGTGATCCGCTCGGCGAGGTGCGCGGAGGGTGTCCCGGGGAGGCCGTGGCCCGGTGGGGCGGGCCGGAACCGGTTCAGGTAGGCACGCTCGTACGGGTCCTTGACGACGTCGGCGATCTCGACGGGCGCCAGCAGGGCGGCCACGGCTCCGGCGCGGGCCCACGGGTCCTCGGCCTGTCGCAGCAGGTGTCCGAGGTGCCGTCCGCGCCAGTTGCGTGCCCGCAGGTCCACGCCGGCTGCCAGCTGGCTGCGCAGCGTCTCGGGCGTACGCCCCTTGAGCAGGCGCGCGTTCTCCGGGCCCGCCGCGAACTGGCGCAGCTCTTCCGCCAGATAGAGCCAGACCACGGCTCGGGAGCGGTTGAGGTAGAACGTGACGGGCACGAGTAGTCCCAGGCGGGCGAGCCGGCTGAAGCGGCCGGCCGGGATCTGCATGAGGGCGGCGCCCTCCGCTGTGCCCACGACCTGCACCCGGTCGCGGAGGGATGCGGGGAAGTCGTCCTCGGCGCGGAGGCGGTCGATCTCCGCGCACTCCACGCGCCGGACTCCTCCCCCGCCCTCGTCGGGCACGGTCCGGATGCGGCCGAGCTGCACGGCGAGGTCGAACTCGCTCCGCTTGAGGCCCAGTTCGCGAGCGGCGCGGCTCGGCGTGCAGGTGCCGGGGCGGGGTGGGTCTAAGGTGCGTGCCGACATGGTCGTACTCCCCCGTGGAGTCCGTGGCTCACGCCCGGTGCGTTCGCCGTGCACTCACCGTAGCCGGTCTGTCGCCTCTCGTGGCGGGCCTGTGGATAACTTCGCGGAGGCAGGAGAAGCCGCTGGTCAGGTGTCCGATGTCGGGGTCCGCTCGGGTTGCCTGGCGTCGACGCCGAGGTGTTCGCCGACCCGGTTGACGAGCAGGGTCATCTCGTAGGCGATCTGGCCGATGTCGGCCTGCGCACCGCTGAGCACGCACAGACAGCTGCCGGTGCCGGCCGCGGTCACGAACAGCACGGCGTCGTCGTACTCGATCATCGTCTGGCGCACCCTGCCGGCGCCGAAGTGGCGTCCCGAGCCCTTGGCCAGGCTGTGCAGCCCGGAGGCCACGGCGGCCAGATGCTCGGCGTCCTCGCGGCGTAGGCCCGTGCTCGCCGCGGTGACCAGTCCGTCGTTCGACAGGACCAGTGCGTGGCGTACGTGGTCGACCCGCTCGGTCAGATCGTCCAGGAGCCAGTCGAGACCCTGGTGCTGCGCCATGTCCGTCTCCCCGTGTGACGTCTCCCCCTGGCTGGAGGAACTCCCCGCCAGCCTTCCCCACGACCCGCGTGCGGGCAAGCAGGATGAGCCCATGGCAGAGAAGATGACCGATGAGGAATGGCGGGCGTTCGTCTCGGACGGCACCCGCACCGGCAAGCTGTCCACCGTCCGCGCCGACGGGAGCCCGCACGTGGCTCCGATCTGGTTCCTCCTGGACGGGGACGAGCTGGTGTTCAACACCGGCAAGGACACGTTGAAGGGGCGGAATCTGGCCCGTGACGGCCGGGTCGCCCTGTGCGTGGACGACGACCGTCCGCCCTTCCACTTCGTGGTGCTGAACGGCCGTGCCCGGCTGTCGGAGGACTTGGCCGAGGTGCGTCAGTGGGCCACCCGGATCGCCGCCCGGTACATGGGCGAGGGCCGTGCCGAGGAGTACGGCGCCCGCAACGGCGTACCGGGTGAGCTCCTCGTCCGCGTCAGGATCGACCACGTGGTGGCGGTGCGGGACCTGGCGGCCTGAGCGCCGGCCTCATCCGACCGAGTCCAGGAGCCGGGCGGTGTGCACCCGCCCGGCGTACTCGACGAGCCGGATCAGCACTTCCTTGCCGGAGTCGCGGTCGCGGGCGTCGCACAGCACCACCGGGGTGCCGTGGTCGAGGTCGAGCGCCCGGGAAACGTCGTGGGCGCCATAACCGCGGGCTCCGGCGAAGCAGTTGACGGCCACCACGAATGGGATGCGCCGGTGCTCGAAGTAGTCGACGGCGGGGAAGCAGTCCTCCAGCCGCCGGGTGTCCGCGAGGACCACGGCGCCGAGGGCGCCCTGGGCCAGTTCGTCCCACAGGAACCAGAAGCGGTCCTGTCCCGGCGTGCCGAAGAGGTAGAGCGACAGGCCGGAGCGGATCGTGATGCGGCCGAAGTCCATGGCCACGGTGGTGGTGACCTTCTGGTCCACGCCGTCGGTGTCGTCCACCAGCTGCCCGGCTTCGCTCAGGAGTTCCTCGGTGCGCAGCGGCCGGATCTCGCTGACGGCTCCCACCAGGGTCGTCTTGCCGACGCCGAAGCCGCCGGCGACGAGTATCTTCAGCGCCAGGGCGGAGGTGTCGCCGGCGGTGTCGGAGTGCTCGGAGACCATGATCACTTCTCTCGGGAGGGCCGGCAACGGCCGGCGTCCGCGTGCTCCGGTGGTGAAGGCAGCATGATGACAACGGGGACGGGCGCCGGAGGGATTGGACCGAAGTACACCCGATGTGACCGGCTCGCGCCCGATCCGTGGCGCAACGTGTCCGCTTCGGACGGACCGGGACACGGCCAGGTGTAGGGACGCGGACGCGGTGAGGCGTACGGCGGTGTCCGAACGTGCATCTACAGCGCTCGCAATCCCGCGATGACCTCGCGCAGAATCCGTTCGTCGGGCAGGCTCGCCGGCGGCACGGGACGGCTGATCGTCACGCAGCCCATCTCCAGGAGGTCCCCGAGGAGCACCCTGACCACGCCGACCGGAAGGTCCGCGTCCGCGGCGAGTTCGGCGACGGACTGCGTCTCCGGGCGGCACAGGTCGATCAGGGTGCGGTGTTCGGGCCCGAGGGCGGCGTCGTCGTCGAGCGCCGGTGCGGCGGGGTCGAGGGTGACGAGCGCGATCAGATCGAAGCGCACGCCGGTGGGCCCCGGCTGGGTGCGGCCACCCGTCATGGCGTACGGGCGGACCAGCGGCCCAGCCTCGCCGTCGTACCACTGGCTGCCCGGCTCGCGGGGCCCGCCGGTCGGGTTGTCGGTCATCGTGCGGCCTTTCCGCTCATCCGGCGGCGGGTGGCTGCGCCGCGAGGCGCGGCGGCGTGTAGAGGTGCTCGCCGACGCGTTTGACCAGGCGGGCCATCTCGTAGGCGACCAGCCCGATGTCGGCCGTGACCGCGGTGAGCAGGGCGAGGCAGGAGCCGTCGCCGGCGGCGGCCACGAAGAGGAACGCGTCGTCCATCTCGACCATGGTCTGGCGCACCCCACCCGCTCCGAAGTGCCGTCCCGCGCCCTTGGCGAGGCTGTTGAAGCCGGAGGCCACGGCGGCGAGGTGTTCGGCGTCCTCGCGCGCGAGGTCGGTCGAGGCGCCGACCGCCAGGCCGTCGTTGGACAGCACGACGGCGTGCCGTACCTCGCGCACGCGCATCACCAGATCGTCGAGCAGCCAGTCCAGTTCGCCGGACCGCCGGCCGGTGTTCGGGTCCTGGATCATGCGGGGTCTCCTTCGCTGTGACTGCCCGTTCCGGGTTCCGTCGCGGCGCCGCGGCCGGGCTGCCTGCCACCACCGCGCGTCCAGCCGTCGCGGTATGCCGTCATGCGGTCCCGTACGAGTTCGGGGGTGCGCCGGTCGTCGTCACGGGCGGGCTGCGGGGCCGGCTCTTCGGTGCGCTGGTGGCGCAGTTGGGGGACGAGGTTCGCCTGGCGCACCCGGCGCGGGAGGTCCTCGGAGGACTCGGAGTCGTCCGGCGGGCGGTGCAGCCGCAGGGTGGTGACGCCGGGGGGCGGGGGTTCGTGGGCGGCGCCGTGGGGGCCCGGGTCCTCCGGGCCGGGCAGGGGCCGGGCGCCGTGGGGAGTGGCCGCCGTGCCGGCGCTGTGGGGGCCGGGTGGCCGGGCGGTGGCGTGTGCGCCGGGTGCGGTGGCCGCCAGGGCGGGCCGGTTCGGCTGTGCCCTGACGGCGGCCTCCTGCGGCGGGACCGCGCCGGGCACGCGCGCGTGGACGTGCTCCTGGCCGGCATGGGCTTGCCCGTCCTCGTGGGAGGACCGTTCTCGTACGGCGCTGTGCAGCAGGGCGGTCGGCAGCAGGACCACGGCGGTGGTGCCGCCGTACGGGGAGGTCCGCAGGTGCACCTTGATGTCGTGCCGGGAGGCCAGCCTGCTGACAACGAAGAGTCCCAGGCGGTCGCTGTCGAAGAGGTCGAGCGCCTCGGACTGCTCGATGCGCCGGTTGGCCTCGGCGAGGGTCTCGGCGCCCATGCCGAGACCCCGGTCCTCGATCTCCAGGACGTAGCCGTTGCCGACCGGTTCGCCGGTGACACGCACGCGCGTGTGGGGCGGTGAGAACTGGGCTGCGTTCTCGACGAGTTCGGCGAGCAGATGGGTGAGGTCGGCGACCGCCGCGCCGATGACGTGGGCCTCGGGGAACTGGCGCACCTCCACGCGCGCGTAGTCCTCGATCTCCGAGACGGCGGCGCGTACGACGTTGGTCAGGGACACCGGCATGCGCCAGGCCCGGCCGGGCGCGGCACCGGAGAGGATGATCAGGCTCTCGGCATGGCGTCGCATCCGGGTGGTGAGGTGGTCCAGGCGGAACAGGTCACTCAGCTCGTCGGGGTCGTCGGAGCGCCGCTCCATGCTGTCCAGGAGACTGAGCTGGCGGTGGACCAGGACCTGGCTGCGGCGGGCCAGGTTGACGAAGACTCCCGAGATGCCGCTGGCGAGTTCGGCGCGCTCCACGGCGGCGCGGAGCGCGGCGCGGTGCACGGTGGTCAGGGCTTCCGCGACCTGGCCCGTCTCGTCCTCGGCGGGTGGCCCGGCGGGCGCCTCGGCCCGGATGTCGATCTCCTCGCCGGCGCGCAGTTTCCGCATCGCTTCGGGGAGTTTGCGGCGGGCGATCTCCAGTGCGTCGTTGCGCAGGCTCACGAGTTCGACCACGAGCGCCCGCCCGATGCGGACGGAGATGACGAGGGAGGCGGCGACGGCGGCGAGCCCGAGGAGCACGGCGGCGCCCGCCGGGCTGAGCAGGCCGCGGGCGACCGGGTCGGCTCGGCCGGCGACGGCACGGCCCGTGGCCGTGGCGATGGTCCGCATGCCGTCCTGCACGCGCGCGTGGGCGGCGCTCCAGGCGGCCCGCGGTGCGGCGTCGGCCGGTTCGGTGCCCGGTCCGGCGGCGAGCAGCTCGTCCTCGACGGCGCCCAGGTCGGTGTGGGCACGGCTGCGCGCCAGGTCCTGCCAGGCGGCGCGCTGGGCGGCGGGCAGATCGGCGACGGCGGTCTCGGTGAGTGCACGGCGGGTGGCGACGGCGGCGCCGAACAGCCGTAGCCGCTTGCCCTGGAGGGCGCCGCTGGTCCGTGCGCTGCCCAGCAGGGCGTCCTCCTGGGCCAGTGCCTCGGCGGCCCGGGAGAATTCGAGCAGCACGCGCGCGTCGGAGGCGACCTCGGTCTGCTGGACGCCGGTGAGGGCACCGTCCACGGTGAAGGCCGCGCCGATGGCCTTCGTGTACCGCGTGTACGTCTCGTCCCAGCCCGCCTTGTGGCCCCGTACGGCCGTCCGCAGCGTGCGCAGGTGCTCCGCACCGGTGACGAAGGCGTCGAGGCGCCCGGAGACGCCGGCGGGCAGTTCCTGGCTGTCGGCGACGGTGCTGTGCTCGCCGAGCCGAAGCCTGGCCACGGCCCGGTCGGTGCGGGCGGCCAGGTCGTCGAGGTCGCCGCCGTTCCGGGCGTGCGGGTCCGTGGCGTAGCGCACGGCCGCGGTGCGTTCGGCCTGCAGCGCGGTGACGGCGGCGGCCACCGGGGTGCGCAGTTCGGCGTCGACCCGCTGGGACTGGCGCAGCCGGGCGACGTCCTGGGCGGTCGTGACGGTGGCGTACGCCCAGAGGGCGAGGAGGGAGACGACGGGCACCATCAGCAGGCTGACCACTTTGGCGCGCACGGTCCGGGGGCGCAGGCGCCGGCGGCCTCCCCGCGCGCGCGGCGGGACGGTCTGTGTGCCGAGCGGGCGGCCGGCGCCCTCGTCGGCGGGTGGTCCGGCGTGCGCGCGGCGTCCGCGCGGGCGGTCTGCCGGGGCGGCGGCGTTCTCGGGGCTACGGGGTGGGCGCATGGCCTCCTCGTTCGGGACGTGGTCGGTGCGCTCGGGCCGGGTCCCGCTAGCGGGCGACGCTCTCGACGGCCCGCTGGGCGGAGGCGGAGGCCTCGCGCTCGTCGGCGGTGGGCGAGAGGGCGACGAAGGCCGAGGTGATGAACAGGAAGGACCCGAGGCCGACGGCGAGGGGGAAGATGAACTGCATCGCCGTGGCCCCGGGCAGGGCGTCGCCGGAGGGGTCCACATGGACGCTCACCGCGAACATGCCGGTGTAGTGCATGCTGGTGACGGCCGCTCCCATGACGAGGGAAGCGACGGTGACCGCGAGGGGTGACTTGATGTTGAGTGCGGCCCACAGGGCCGCGGTCGCCGCGACCACGGCGATCAGGACCGACAGTCCGACGAGGACGGGGTCGTACCGGACGTCGCCGTGCAGCCGGACCGCCGCCATGCCCAGGTAGTGCATGCTGGCGACGCCCAGTCCGGTGGTGAGTCCGCCGAGGAGGAGGGCGCGGTTGCGGTCGCGGCTGTAGCCCACGGCGAAGACGCCGGCGCAGACGACGAGCATGGCGACGAGCAGGCTGAGGATGGTCAGCGGCACGTCGTAGCGGATGTCGCTGCCGCTGACGCGGAAGCCGAGCATGGCCACGAAGTGCATGGTCCAGATGCCCGTCCCGATGGCGGAGGCCGCGGTGACGAGCCAGTTGCGGCGCGAGCGGCCGCTGGTGGCGAGCGCGCGGACGGTGCAGCGCAGTCCGAGCGCGCCGCCTATACAGGCCATCACGTACGACAGCACGGGTGTCAGCCAGCCGAAGGCGGCGTGGTCCAGGTGTCCCATGGCCCCGGGACGCTAGCGGGGGCAGGGGCGCACAAAGGGGGCGCATTTCGAAAGGTGTCGGAATGTGGCGCACAGTTGCGACGGAACGATCGCCTCCCGCTCGAACATGCGCGCAGAGACATCCCTCCTGGCGGTGAGGAATCATGCGGAACATGAGCGACGACCACACACACGTCCAGGAGTTCTTCACCGCCCGCGCCGCCGACTGGGACAGCCGGTTCCCGGACGACGGCCCGGCCTACGCGGCCGCGGTGGCCGACCTGCGTCTGCGGAAGGGGGATCGCGTACTGGACGCCGGCTGTGGCACGGGGCGCGCCCTGCCGCCCCTGCGGGCCGCCGTGGGCCCCTCGGGAGTGGTGCTGGGTGCCGATCTGACGCCGGCGATGCTGCGGGCCGCCGCGGGGGCGGGCAGGGACCGCCACGGGCGCCTGCTGCTCGCCGACGTCGCCGCGCTGCCGCTGCGCTCGGGGTGCCTGGACGCCGTGTTCGCCGCCGGCCTGATCGCCCACCTGCCGCATCCGGTGGACAACCTGCGGGAACTGGCCCGTGGCGTACGGCCGGGCGGCACGCTCGCGCTGTTCCATCCCATCGGACGCGCGGCACTGGCGGCGCGGCAGGGCCGCCGGATCACCCCCGACGACCTGCGTGCGGAGCCCAATCTCCGGCCGCTCCTGGCCCGCTCCGGCTGGCGCATGACGTCATACGTAGACGAGGACGCCCGTTTCCTCGCGCTCGCGGTGCGCGAGGGCTGACCGCGCCAGGCGGGTCAGTGCGTTCCGGCGACGGCCGCCGCGAAGGCGTCGGGGTTGTCGAACATGACGTTGTGCCCGGCGCCGGGGACCGTCACCACGCGCACCCCGGCGGCTTCCAGTCGTTCCCGGCCCGCGAGTTCGCCGCTGTGCTCGCCCTGGAGGAAGACGCGGTCGACGGTCAGCCCCTCCAGGAGCGTACGCATCACGGGGTCCGAGCCCTTGCGCAGGCCGACGGCACTGCGGTGCAGGGCGCGCGGCTCGGCCAGCCGCATGGTGGCCGCCCACAGCGGACCGACCGCCTCGAGCACGCGCGCGTGCTCCCTCTCCACGAACTCGTCCTCCCCATGGGCGGCGATACCGCTGCTGGCGGCCGTCGACGGCGGAAAGGCGTCCAGGTTCGCCTCCGTCAGCACCAACCGCGAGACCAGGTCGGGCCGCCGGTGGGCGAGGACGATGGCGACGGCGCCGCCCATGCTGTGCGCGACCAGTTCCGCGCCGGCGACTTTGGCCGCGTCCAGGGCGGCCGCGACCGCGCCGGCGTGGTCCTCCAGCGTGTATCCGAAGTCCGCGGGCCGGTCGCTCGTGCCGTGTCCGGGCAGGTCCACGAACAGGCTGCGCCGGCCCGTCAGTTCGGGGCGGGCCGCGATGTGCGCGTGGTACACGGCGGACATCGAGCCGAGTCCGTGCAGGTACACCCGGGCGGGGTCCGCCCCGGGCACCTCGGTCCACCGGATGTGGCTACCCCTGTTGTCGAACGTGGCCTGCTGCACCGTGCCCCTCCTTGTGTTCAGCGACACCGCCACGATACCTCGGAGACGATGTATACCGTCAAGGCGGTATTGGCTGGGCGAGGTACCCCTGCGCAAGAATGCGGTCATGCTCGAACTCGCCATCCTCGGTTTCCTGTACGACACCCCGCTGCACGGCTACGTCCTGCGCCGCCACATCGCGGCGCTCACCGGCCATGTGCGGCCCGTCGCCGAGAGCACGCTGTATCCGGCGATCAAGCGCCTGGAGAAGGCCGGCCTGCTCGTGCGGGCCACCGAGCCCGGTGCCGTGGCCGCGCCACGCCATGTGCTGCGGCTGACCGAGGAGGGCGGGCGCGAGCTGAGGCGCCGGCTCGCCGAGCCCGCCCAGCGGGAGATCACCGACGAGAACCACTGGTTCACGCTGCTCGCGTTCCTGCGGCACCTGGAGGACCCCGCCGCGCAGGCGGTTGTACTGCGACGCCGGCTGGCCTTCCTGGAGGAGCCGGCGAGCTTCTTCTACGACGGCGAGCGGCCGCTGCGCGCCGAGGAACTGGACGACCCGTTCCGGCGGGGCGTCCTCACCATCGCGCGTGCCACGAGCCGGGCCGAACTGGCGTGGCTGCGCGACACCCTGGCGTCACTCGACGGGGTCGGCCGCTGAGGTGTCCCGGTGCCGTACCGGGCAGCCGCGCAGGCCGGGGACCGGGCGGGTGCCCAGGTCGGCCACGCGGTAGCCGCCCGGGTAGCCCTTGACCTCCCAGTTCTGGCGCGCGAAGTGGGGGCTGCGGCGCGGGGGCAGCAGCCGGACCAGCCGGCCGCGCGTCCGTACGGCGCGGCGCACCAGCGCGGAGGTGGCCGCACCGGGTCGCGGGTAGCGGAAGGCGCGCAGCAGCGGCTCGTCGAGCAGGGCGAGCGTCGCCCTGCGCAGCAGGGGCGCCAGCGGGCGCGGATACCAGGACGCCATCAGGCCGAGGGTGGCGTCGGAGACCCGCCGGGCCTCCTCGTCCCAGTCGAAGTGGGCTTCTTCGTAGGCGTCGAGGAGGGCTTCGAACTCCTCGTAGGTGCGCGGGACGTCCGGGATGCCCATGTGCCGGCCGAGGGTGCGGTAGTACTCGGTGGTGGCGACGATCTCGTGCCGGGACAGCCGCCGCCAGCCGTAGGCGTCGATCCAGCGCCGGGGCATCACCACGAACGTGCTCAGCACGTACCGCATGTCGTCATCGCTGATGTCGTAGCTGCGGTGCATCTGGTTGATGCGGCGGATCGCGGTGCGCCCCTCCTGCGCGGTGAAGCCGTGTTCCACGATGGTGTCGAGGAGCAGCACCGTGTCGTCGTACCGCTTCTGCGTCCGCTCGGTCAGCTCCGCCGTCCGCGCGAGCAGCCGGCCGATGCTCGGCACCGCGTAGGTGCGGTACAGGGCCAGTTCGAGCGCTCGGGCGTAGTCCCAGGGGAACTCGTACGCCACACTGATCCGGTAGATCTCCAGCGCGTCCGCCACCGGGTCCAGCCGGCGGATCCGCTCCAGTCGCTCGAACCGCTTCACAGCGTCGTCCCCCTTCTGCCGCCGAATGTCCAACTCTACGTTGGGAGCCATGAGATGGGCGATCGTTCAGACGCTCGTCCGGTGAGAGGTGGTCTGTGTGTTCGACATGATCCGCAGGTACGCAGGCAGACTCCGCACGTCCGTGCCCGCGGGGCCGGGGAGCGCGCGGGACCGGCGCACGCACAACTTGTTCGAGGCGGCGGCCGTCTATGTGGCGGCCCGCGCGGAGGACGACCAGGACCGGATCGAGGAGGCGGCGGCCTGGGTGTCGCCGGAGGCGCTGTCCTTCGGGGTGAGCGAGCTGGCCTGCCGCGCGGTGGTCGCACTGGCCCGGGAGCGCGACGAGTCCCCGGACGCCGTGGCCCGCGACCTGCTCGGGCTGCCCGCGGCCTGAGCGGAACAGCCCTCTCCGGTCGTGGCCCGTTTCGCCCCTGTCCAGACGGAAACCTGCAGCTCCGCGTGGTGCGCGCAGTCGTGACAAGCGGCTTCCGTTCGCACTAGGGTGCGCGCCGATGGACGACCACTGGGGAGGCAGGGATGGCTGGGACGGACGATGAGGCCGTCGCCGCCGCGGACGATGCGCTGTACGTGCTGACGGCGGTGCTGCTGACGCCGGCGCAGTTTCCGAGCGTGCTGGGCGACGACTACCCGGAGGCGTGGGGGGGGGGGGCGGTCGCGGCCCGCCCGGGGGCTGACCGCGCTCGTCGGGGCGGGGTGGCCGCGCCGGGG
>NZ_JBEYXJ010000028.1:0-82710 GCF_040645015.1 Streptomyces sp. NPDC046881
CCACGGTCCGTACGGACCGTGGTGACAGCACTCCCACGTCACCACGGTGCACGTTCCCTCGCTCCGGCCGCCCGTACCGCGGTAGGCGGCGAGGGCGACCGGCGGTGGTGAGGAAACGCTCCGCCCGTACCACGGGCGAAGTACGCCGGGACGGGCCCGTACACCCCGGGGAGGGCACACGGCTCCGCCCCACGGCAGCAGCGCTTGTCAGTGGCGGCCCGTACCGTTGACGCATGGATCTTCGACTCCCCGCCCTGCGCAGCCTGCTGCGGCGGCCCCGCCGGCTCCTGGCCGCCGGTGCCGCCGTCGTGGTGCTCGCCGGTGCCGGGACGTGGACGGCGGCCGTCGCCTCCGACGACACACGGTCCGTGCGCCGCAGCGACCAGGTCATGGCGGTCGACGGGGTGCGCCTGGACACCTCGTACTTCACCCCGGCCGGCGCCGGCCGCCACCCCGCCGTCCTCCTCGCGCACGGCTTCGGCGGCAGCAAGGACGACATGCGCCGGCAGGCCGAGGACCTCGCCCGGGACGGGTACGCGGTGCTGACCTGGTCCGCGCGCGGCTTCGGCGGGTCCACCGGGAAGATCGGCCTCAACGACCCGAAGGGCGAGGTCGCCGACGTCTCCCGGCTCGTCGACTGGCTGGCCCGGCAGCCCCAGGTCCGGCTCGACAAGCCCGGCGACCCGCGCGTGGGCGTGGCCGGCGGCTCCTACGGCGGCGCGATCTCCCTGCTCGCCGCGGGCCACGACCAGCGGGTCGACGCCATCGCCCCGGCCATCACCTACTGGAACCTGGCGGACGCCCTGTTCCCGAACGGCGTGTTCAAGAAGCTGTGGGCCGGCATCTTCTTCAACACCGGCGGCGGCTGCGCGAAGTTCCAGCCCGCGCTGTGCCGGATGTACGACCGGGTCGCCGAGTCCGGCACCCCGGACCAGGCCGCCCGGAAACTGCTCCAGGAGCGGTCGCCGTCCGCCGTCGGCGACCGCATCAAGGTGCCCACCCTGCTGGTGCAGGGACAGACGGACTCCCTGTTCACCCTGGACCAGGCCGACGCGGCCCAGAAGGCGATCCGTGCGAACGGCGCGCCCGTCGACGTCGACTGGATCGCCGGCGGACACGACGGCGGCGACATGGAGACCAGCCGGGTCGAGGGACGCGTGCGCGCCTGGTTCGACCGGTACCTGAAGGGCGACAAGGCCACCGACACCGGCCCGGCGTTCCGGATCACCCGCACCGGAGGCATCGACTCCACCGACGGCACCGCCCAGCTGCGCGGCGCGAGCGCCGCCGCCTACCCGGGCCTGCACGACCACCGGCGCGCCGTCCCGCTCACCGGCGGCACCCAGCACATCGCCAACCCGGCCGGCGCCACCCCGCCCGGCGTCTCCGCCCTGCCCGGCCTCGGCGGCTCCGGCGGCCTCTCCCGGCTGTCCGCGCTCGGCGTCGGCCTCTCCCTGGACTTCCCCGGCCAGTACGCGACGTTCGACTCGGCGCCGCTCACCCGCGACCTGCAGATCACCGGCGCCCCGACCGCCACCGTGCACATCACCTCCACCCGCGACGACGCCGTCCTGTTCGGCAAGGTCTACGACGTCGGCCCCGACGGCACCCGGCAGGTGCTGCCCGCCCAGCTCGTCGCGCCCTTCCGGGCGACCGGCGCCAAGGCGGGCAAGGACGTCACCGTCACCCTCCCGGCGATCGACCACGAGGTGCGGAAGGGCCACCGGCTCCGCCTGGCCCTCGCCTCCACCGACCTCGGCTACGCCTCACCGGCCGCCCCCGCCACCTACACCGTCTCCCTGAAGGGGGACCTGAGCGTGCCGACGGCCCCCGCCGTCAGCACCGCCGCCGCGCCCCTGCCCGCCTGGGTCTGGTGGCTGCCCGCGGCCGGCGCGGTCGCCGCCCTCGCCCTGCTGCTCACCACCCGCCGCCGCACGGCCGCCCCGGCACCCGACCCGGAGCTGGCCGAGGTCCCGCTGGTGATCGAGGGCCTGAGCAAGCGCTACGCCGGCGCCACCGACCGGTACGCCGTCCGGGACCTCTCCTTCCGGGTGGAGAAGGGCCAGGTTCTCGGCCTGCTCGGCCCGAACGGCGCGGGCAAGACCACTACCCTGCGCATGCTGATGGGCCTGATCCGGCCGGACGAGGGCGAGATCCGCGTCTTCGGCCACGTGATCCGGCCCGGCGCGTCGGTGCTCTCCCGGGTCGGCGCCTTCGTGGAGGGCGCGGGCTTCCTGCCGCACCTGTCCGGCCGGGAGAACCTGGAACTGTACTGGCGGGCCACCGGCCGCCCGCCCGAGGACGCCCACTTGGACGAGGCCCTGGAGATCGCCGGGCTCGGCGACGCGCTCGCCCGCGCGGTGCGCACGTACTCCCAGGGCATGCGCCAGCGGCTGGCGATCGCCCAGGCCATGCTCGGCCTGCCCGACCTGCTCATCCTGGACGAGCCCACCAACGGCCTGGACCCGCCCCAGATCCGCGAGATGCGCGAGGTGATGATCCGCTACGCGGCCGGCGGCCGTACGGTGATCGTCTCCAGCCATCTGCTGGCCGAGGTCGAGCAGTCCTGCACCCACCTGGTGGTGATGGACCGCGGCCGGCTGGTGCAGGCCGGCCCGGTCCGGGAGATCGTCGGCTCCGGCGACACCCTGCTCGTCGGCACCGCCGTACCCCTGGAGGAGCCGGTGGCGGAGAAGGTGGGCGCGCTGCCCGGCGTGGCCTCCGCGGTGCGCACCGACGACGGACTGCTGGTCCGGCTCGAACCGGGCGGCACGGCCGAACGGCTGGTCGCGGAGCTGGTGCGGCTGGAGGTGCCGGTCGCCTCGGTCGGTCCGCACCGCCGCCTGGAAGACGCCTTCCTCACCCTGATCGGAGGTTCCGCATGAGCACGCTCACCGAGGTCGCCTCCGGCTACCGGGCGGGGCGCACCCTGCCGCTGCGGGTCGAGCTGGTCCGCCAGCTCAAGCGGCGCCGCACCCTGGTCATGGGCGCGGTCCTGGCCGTACTGCCGTTCGTGCTGCTGATCGCCTTCGCGATCGGCGGCGACCCGGGCGGCCGGAACGACCGGATCACGCTGATGGACACGGCCACGGCCTCCGGCGCCAACTTCGCCGCGGTGAACCTGTTCGTCTCGGCGGGCTTCCTGCTGGTGATCCCGGTCGCCCTGTTCTGCGGGGACACGGTCGCCTCGGAGGCCGGCTGGTCCTCGCTGCGCTACCTGCTGGCCGCGCCGGTGCCCCGGGCCCGGCTGCTGTGGTCCAAGCTCGTCGTGGCGCTCGGGATGAGCCTCGCCGCGATGGTGCTGCTGCCGCTGGTGGCGCTCGCCGTCGGCACGGCCGCCTACGGCTGGGGTCCGCTGGAGATCCCCACCGGCGGCGCGCTGGACACCGGTACGGCGGCCCGGCGGCTGCTGGTGGCCGTGGCCTACATCTTCGTCTCGCAGCTGGTCACCGCGGCTCTGGCGTTCTGGCTGTCGACCAGGACGGACGCCCCGCTCGGCGCGGTCGGCGGCGCCGTCGGCCTGACCATCGTCGGCAACGTCCTGGACGCCGTCACCGCCCTCGGCCACTGGCGCGACTTCCTGCCCGCGCACTGGCAGTTCGCCTGGGCCGACGCCGTCCAGCCCCGCCCCGAGTGGTCCGGCATGATCCAGGGCACGGCGATCTCCCTCACCTACGCCCTGGTGCTGTTCGCCCTGGCCTTCCGGGGTTTCGCCCGCAAGGACGTCGTCTCCTGACACGCGGGAGCGGGTCGCCTGCCCACTCGGCGACCCGCTCCGGTCAGAAGATCACTTCTCGCTGTTCTGGGAGAGGATCGACACGTCCTCCAGCACGTGCGCCAGCGCGCCGTCGCGCTTGACGTTCGAGGAGTTCTCGGTGCACTGCTGCTGCATGTGGTCGGACAGGATCGGAACATCCTGGATCGCGCCACCGATGGCCGCGTCGACGGAGGCCGGAATGTCGTTCAGCGCGATGCACGGCTTGTTGAAAGAGCCCTGGATCAGTGCGATCTGAGGGCTCATGTTCCCGTACGTGGCCGAGTTGCCGTAGGTCTGCCACCCCGCGTTGCCGTTCGCGACGGTCGGCCCGCTGTCGTTCCCGATCGCCAGCGCCTGCGGTGCCGCGGCGGCGGAGGCGCCCACGGCGGAAGCGGCGACGGCCGCAGTGGCAACAATCTTCCTGATCACTGGCCAGTCCTTTCTGAGGAAACCCCGTCCACCGGAGCGCACTGGACAACTCCGCGGCGCTTTCCTGGTTTCTCCCGTTCACCCCGTCGGCCGAGGCGGTGGGCTGGTGGTGTGCTTTTCGGATGGATGACTCCTCGTCAGCTCGCAGATGCTCGCGCTCCAACCGGGTGAACCAGCGGAACCATTCCGGATGCGCCGGGTTGATGAGGCCGTAGGGCATGCGTCGCTACGAGGAAAGGAACGCGAAGTGCTCAAGAAGGCAATGGTCGCCGCCGCGACCGCCGCTTCTGTCGTGGGAATGGCGGTGGCGGCCGCGCCGCAGGCGCTTGCCATCGGCAACGACGACGGGCCGACCGTCGCGAACGGCAACGGCTCGGTCTCGTCGTTCGGCAATTCGGCGACGAAGGGCAACATGAGCCCGCAGCTCTCCCTCGTGCAGGGCTCGCTCAACAAGCCGTGCCTGGGTGTTCAGGACGTCGACGTCGCCGTTGACGCGGCCATCGGCGGCACGGTCCAGGACATCCCGGTTCTCTCGGACCACCTGCAGCAGCAGTGCTCCGACAATTCCACGAACGCCAAGCGTGACGGCGGGCTCTCCCATGTCCTGGAGGACGTGTCGGTCCTTTCGGCCAACGGTGAAGGCTGAGCAGATCTGTCGGCCCGGGCCGTCCGCTGCACCGTCTGCGGGCCGTCCGGGCTTTTTTTCCGCGACATCCGGGGGGGGAAACGTGTGAGGAAGCGGTGCGATCGAGTGATTGTCCCGATCTTCGCGTTCCGTGGTTCCTCAGTGTGTCTATCTCTCGTTCCGTGCCGCGGCCGTTCACGTCGTGCTCACACGGTTCTGGCCGTCATTGGGGCAGGACCCCAGAGAAGGGAACATTCATGAAGAAGAGCGTTGCTGTCGTTACGGGCGCCATCCTGGCCCTGGGCCTTGCCGGACCCGCCTTCGCTGACGCCGGGGCCAATGGCACCGCCGCGAACTCCCCGGGCGTCGTGTCCGGAAACGTCGTCCAGATCCCGATCCACATTCCGATCAACATCTGCGGCAACACGATCAACGTGATCGGTGCGCTGAACCCGACGGCCGGCAACACCTGCATCAACGGCGACATCAAGAAGTAGCGGCGCGCACCACCCACCAGCCCCCGGCTGAGCCTGGCCGGCCCCGAACCTGTTGATCCGTCGATCCAGTGTCCGGGGCCGGCTTTCCAGCGTTCCCGGCCGTGTTCGTCCGTGCGGGGGTCAGCAGGCTCCAAAGAAGTATGCGCAGTGGCACTCGCCCTCTTCATGTGACTGAGTTGTCGTAACCGGCAACGGCCGGGAGACCGAACGGCGAGTGGAGAAGGGAGCGGGCATGGCTCCGCATCTGCGCAAGGCCCGGCCCGGGCCGTCAGCCGTCATCGCGGCGGCGGCCGTCGCCGCGCTCGCCCTCGCGATCGGCCCCGACCTGACCGTGAGCCCCGGGGCGGCGCGGGCCGCCGCCCCGCACGCTCCGGTCCCGACGGCCGTGACGCCCCCCACCGCCCCGGAGACCTCACCTGCATCGCAAGCCTCGGAAGCCCCTTCGGCCGCACTCTCCCCGACAGTTCCGGCGGTCCAGCCAACCACCAGCGTCGCGCCGGTCCCGCTGCCCGCGACGCCGTCGCAGACCCTGATGCCTTCCCCGTCCGGCCGCGGCTTTCCGCCCTTCGGAGCGTTTCTCGACTCCGGCGCCCGCGGAGTCGCGCGCATGGCCGATCTGAGTCACTGGCTCGGCGGCACCGAACTCAAGGTCGCCCACACCTACCTGCCCGGAGAGCACTGGAGCGACATCGAGGGCTCGCCCGGCTTCCTGGACGCGTGGGCGGACTGGCGGCGCCGGCAGGCTGACCGGACGCTCGTCCTGAACGTGCCGATGCAGGAGCGCAACGAGGAAGACGTTCCCGACAGCGAGGTGCGGTGGCTGCTGGGGCAGGCCGCGGCCGGCGCGTTCGACCACCACTTCAGGGCCCTGGCCGAGCGGTTGGTGGAGCTGAAGGTGCCGGACACGGTGATCGTGCTCGGCTGGGAGATGAACGGCACCACCTACACCCATCGCTGCGCACCGGACCCACAGGCCTGGAAGACGTACTGGAAGCGGATCGTCACCACCATGCGCTCGGTGCCGGGCCAGAGGTTCCGCTTCGACTTCACGCCGAGCCGCGGCCTGGACGCGGTGCCGTGGACCGAGTGCTACCCCGGGGACGACGTGGTCGACATCATCGGCATGGACTCCTACGACCAGCCGAGCGGAATGTCGTTCGACGAGCAGGTGAAGGAGCCTTTCGGCCTCCAGCAACACGTGGACTTCGCGCGTTCCCACGGCAAGCCCGTCTCCTACCCGGAATGGGGGCTGTTCCGCAACGGTGACAACACCGAGTACATGCGGGGCATGCTCGCGTGGATCGACGAGCACGCACCGTTGTACAACACGCTGACCGACTACTGTCCGCACGGTGTGTGGCAGTGCTCGGCCAACCCCCTTTCCGCGCGGATCTACCGGGCCGCCCTGTCCGCGCGCACCGAGCAGCCGGCCGCGACGCCCGCACCCACGCCGACGCCCACCCAGAAGCCCCCGGCCGACTGCCCGCGGCCGGACCCGGAGGACTGGCTCGAGTACTGGCTCGGCGGGAAGCTCTGCTTCCGCTTCGACTGGTGGTCGGAGGACTAGGGCCTCTCTTCCGGATCGTGCCGGCGTCGGCCGGAAGGCACCGTCATCCGACGAAGCCGGCCTGATCCGGAAGAAAGACCCTAGCCCTGGCCTCGCTCCCGCCACCGGAGCAGCGCCTCCCTGCCCCGCTGCCGGGCGGTCGCGTCGCACAGCGCGGCCGTCAGCAACGGGGCGGTGCGCCGCCGCGCCATGAGCAGCCGCCGGTTGACGACCCGTTCGGGCCGCCAGTGGTGCTTGTACGGTTCGTCGCCGCGCAGCAGGCTCAGCGTGCGGGGCTCGCTGCCGCCGGTGTACTCGGCGCAGGCGTCCAGCAGCATCACCGCCACGTCCACCTTCCGCTGGCGCAGGCCCGGATGGGCGCCGTAGAGGTAGCCACCGGCCAGGCTGCCCGAGAGCAGGGTCAGGTCGACGGCAACCACCTCGTCGCCGAGCCGGAACTCGGTGACCACCGCGTTCCCCGAGCGCACCATCGGCCCCAACGCGCGCACCAGATGCTCGCGGAACCGGGGCCGCAGATGCTCGCTCGTCACCTTCCGGTCCTGCCATTGCAGCCGGTGCAGTTCCAGCAGCCGGCCGATCGCCGCGTCCACCTCCTCCGGGCCCACGGCCCGCCGCTGGACACCCAGTGAGGCCAGCCTGCGCAGTTTCGCCCGCACCCGCTGGCCGGACTTGCCCGACGACAGACGGGCGATCAGCTCGTCCATGGGCGCGGCGGGCAGTTCCAGGCACAACGAGTCGCTCACCGTGCGGCGAGGCCCGCGCCAGCGGTCGTAGACCCGCTCCACCGCACCGCCCGGCCGTACCTCGCGGAAGTCGATCAGCGCCGTGCCGGCCGCGTCCGTGAGCGCCTCGGTGAGCGCACCGGCCGCCCGCCCGTTGTCGCCGTCGTGCAGCAGCACGTCGGCGTAGTCGGAGATCGGCCCGCCTAGCGGCACCAGCGCGGGCAGCGGCCGGCGCACCAGCATCAGCGGCGCTGCGGCCACCATTTCCCGGCCTGCGTGCACCACGAGCAGCCGGAGCCGCCCGGGCAGGCCGTACGACAGCCACCACGAATGCAGCCAAGCGTGGTTCTGGAACGGAGTCGCGGTGCCGCACCGCGCGAACAGCCGCCCCCAGGCGGGGGCCAGCGCCGCGAACCTCTCCACATCGGTGACGAGTTCGCTGATCAGTCCCGTGGCGCGGGCGGGACGCGCGGTGCCCGCCGGGTAGGTGGCGATCACAGCGTGCCGTGCGCGTCGGCGGCCACGGCCGGACCGGGCAACGAGGCCGGCCGCGTGACCTCCTCCTCCGCACGCCGTTTCGGCCGCGCCAGCAGCGCGAGGGCGCCGAGCAGCCCGCCCGCGCTCGCGCCGACCAGTCCGGTCACCACGGCGGACGGCGACGCGGGCGCGCCGGGCTTCACCGCGCGGGAGAACTGCAGGAGGCCGACATGGGTGTCGGCCTTGGCGGCGTCGGCGTGGCGGATGAGCGCGCGGGCGACAGCGTTGGCCATGTCGGCGGCCTGCCCCGGGCGGACGGAGGTGGCGGAGACGGCGATCATGGGGGCGTCCGGTGAGGTCGCGGTACGCACGCTGTCGCGCAGGGTGCGCACCGGAACCCCAGCCCACACCTGCGCGTCGCCGAGCACCGCCACCTGGGTGGCGACCCGGCCGTAGGCCTGCGCGAAGCCGAGTGCGGTGGCGGTGTCGGTCCGCTCGCCGGGGACGGCGACGACATAGCTGGTCGCCGTGTATTCCGGAGACTTCAGCACGCCGTACCCGCCGCCCAGCAGTCCGCCCGCGAGGACACCGGCCGCCACCAGCGACCAGGGCGGGAGGGCGCGCAGACGGGAGGTTCGGCGGTGCGGGACGAGATTCTCGGTCATGACGGGCTGACTCCCTCGGGGGATCGGGACAGGGGGACCGTGCGGGTGAACGCCGCCGCGTAGACCTCCATGAGCCGAGCGGCGCTGCGGGTGATGCAGTAGTGGCGTGCCGCCTCGGGGGCGGTGCGCGGGCCGGGCCCGGCGGCGCGGACCTCGGCGAGCGCGCGGGCGAAGGCACCGGCGTCGCAGGGGACCCGCATCGCGCCCGGGGCGGCCCCGGGAGGCAGGTCCTCCAGGGCGGGGCAGGAGGCGTAGCGCACCGGTAGCCCGGCCGCCAGCGCCTCCACGACCGCGAGGCCGAACGCCTCCTCGGGCGAGGGCGCGGCCAGCACGTCCATCGCGGAGGCCAGCGCGGGCAGGCCGGGCCCGGACGAGCCGTCCGGCAGGTACGGCCGCTCCCCGGCGAACAGCACCCGCCCGGCGACCCCGGCCACGTGCGCGGCCCGCCGCAGCGCGGGCTCCTGCGGACCACCGCCGACCAGCAGCAGCCGGCAGTCGGCGGGCAGGCGGGCGAGGGCCTGGATCAGGACGTCGAAGCGTTTGCCGGGGACGAGCCGGCCGATGCCGCCGATGACGAACGCGCCGGCGGGCAGCCCGAGCCGGTCGCGGGTGCGCCGGCGGGCGTCCGGGTCGAAGGCGAACCGCGTCAGGTCGATGCCGTTGGGCACCACCGCGATGCGCGGCTCGGGCACCCCCCAGCGGGCGAGACGGGCGGCGACCGTGGGGGAGACAGCAACGGTGGACCGGCCCAGCCGCTCGCCCAGCAGATACAGCGCGCGCACCCCCGCCGTGAGCGGACGGCCCTCCAGCTGCGAGTCGCCCAGGGAGTGTTCGGTGGCGACGACCGCGCGGACCCCGGCCAGCCGGGCGGCGATCCGGCCGTACAGGCAGGCCCGGTAGAGATGGGTGTGCACAAGGTCGTACCGGCCGCGCCGGATGTGCCGGGCCAGCCGGGGCAGCGCGGCCAGGTCGCGGTTCCCGGACATGCCGAGGTGGGTCACCCGGACCCCGTCCGCCGCCAGCCCGTCGGCCACCGGTCCGGGGTTGGTCAGCGTCACGACCTCGCACGCGACCGGCAGGTGTCGCAGCAGCAGCCGCAGTTGCTGCTCCGCGCCGCCCACGCCGAGCCCGGTGATGACGTGCAGGGCCTTCACCGCAGCCCCTCGACGGGCCGCCGGCGCAACCGGTGCAGCCGGTGTTTCAGGAACAGGCGTACGGCGGTGTCGTTCTGCCCGACGTACACGCGCGGCAGGACGTGCGGGCCGGTCAGCTCACCGGGGTCGATGGCGCAGGCGTAGGCGTAACCGGCCTCCCGCACGGCCTCGACGGCCCGGCGGTCGACCGTGCCGTACGGATAGCAGAAGCCGGTGACCGGGGTGCCGGTCAGTTCCTCCAGCACCGCCCGGCTCTCGGCGGTCTCGGCCTTCAGCAGGCTGTCGTCGGCCTGGGTGAGGTCCACGTGGGTGAGGCCGTGCGAGCCGATCTCCATGCCCGCGGCGGCGGCCCGCCGGATGCCGTCGCCCGTCAGCAGCGGCTTGCGCGGGCCGAGGGGATCCCACGCGTTGTCGCCGCCGAGCCGGCCGGGCAGCACGAACAGGGTGGCCGTGCATTCCCAACGGGTCAGCAGCGGCAGGGCGTTGTCCAGGAAGTCGGCGTACCCGTCGTCGAAGGTGAGCGCCACCAGGTCCCGGCCCTCCCCCCGGGCCCGGGCGGTGATCAGCTCGGTGACCGACACCCCGCGCAGCCCCCGCCTGCGCAGCCAGCGCAGCTGCCGCTCCAGCCGGTCCGGGGTGACCGTGACGTGGTACGGGTCGTCGGAGCAGTCGCCGACCGAGTGGTACATGGCGATCCACGGGACCGGGCCCGGGGCGGGGCGCCGGGTGAGGGCCGGGGATTCAACGGAGGACGGCATGGGCGAGCTTTCGGGTGAGGGAGCGTACGGAACGGAGTGCGGGTGCGAAGCCCTGGGCACCCAGGGCCCAGCCGAGGAGGACGAACACGACGGTCACCGTGGCGGCTCCGGCGGCCAGCCCGGAGAGCGGGGCCGACGGCAGACCCGCCACGAACCCGCCGGCCACGGTGGCCACCACCGCCGCCCGCAGCGGCCGGCTCAGCTCGCGCAGCACCGACCCGGTCCGGATGGGCACGCTGCGCAGCCGCATCCCGGCGAGGAGCAGGACGGCGGTGAGGGTGATGCCGGTGGCGTTCGCGGCGGCGATCCCGGTGACCCCCCAGGAACCGAGCGTCCAGGCACCGATCCAGGAGGTCGCGACGATGCCCGCGGTCATGGCCGCCACCGGGTACCAGGCGGGGCGGCCCGCCGAGAAGTAGGAGCGCACGAGAACGCCGGTCAGGGTCTGGCCGAGCAGACCGAGCGCGTACACCCGCATCACACCGGCGGTCGCCGCGGTGTCCTGCGCCGTGAACGCGCCCCGCTGGAACAGCAGCCCGATCACCTGCGGGGCGCAGGCCACGACCGCGGCCGTACCGAGCAGCACCAGACAGCAGGCCAGCGCCAGATCCTGCTCCACCCGGTTCCGGGCCCGCTCGGTGTCGCCGTCGGCCAGCGCCCGCGCCACCACCGGGAAGGTGACCGTGCACAGCATCATCGACAGCGTCATGGGGATCTGCGCGACCTTCTGCGCGTAGTTCAGGTGCGAGATGGCCCCGGCCGGCAGCTCCGAGGCGAGGAACCGCTCGATCAGCACCTGCGACTGCCGGCACAGAGCGAAAAGCAGCACGGTGGCCAGGAGCGGCACGTTCAACGGCTGCGCCGCGGCGGCGGCCCTGGCCTGCGTCCCGCTGATCCGGCGGCGGCGCAACTGCCCCACCAGGGACGGCAGCTGGACCAGCACCATCAGACAGCCGCCCGCCGCCACCCCGAACGCGGCGGACCGCACACCCCACCGGCCGCCGAGCGCGTACATCACCGCGATGATGCCGACGTTGTACGCAAGGTAGATCGCGGCCGGCGCCAGGAAGCGGCGGTGGGCCCTGAGGACCGCACTGGAGTACCCGGCGAGGCCGAAGCTCAGTACGCAGGTCGCGGTGAGCCGGGTGCAGTCCACGGCGAGGGCCGGGTCGGGCAGGCCCGGCGCGAGCGCGGCGACGAACTGCGGCGCGGCCACCGCGAGCAGCGCCCCGACCGCGGTGAATGCCAGGGTCAGCCGGGGCAGGGTGCCGGCCACCAGCGACCGCACCGGATCCCCCGGCTCGCCCCGCGCACGGCGGGCGAGGGCTCCGCTGAACGCCGGGATCAGCGCGAAGGCCAGCCCGTCCTCGATCAGCAGCGTGGCCGCGAACTCCGGCACCGTCCAGGCGACCAGGAAGGCATCCGTGTCCTGCCCGGCCCCGAACAGCCGGGCCAGCGACTGGTCCCGTACCAGCCCGAGCAGTGCTGCCGCGATGGCGAGGGAGGCGGTGACGAGGGTGGCGTGGGCGAGGAAGCGCCAAGTGGGCGGGGCGTTTTCGGGGGCTGGGAGCGAGGGGGCCGCAGGGGTGGGGGGAGTCGGGTGCGGCGAGGTGGAGGCGTGGGTGAGAGGCGGCGAGGCCGGGGCAGGGCCCAGCGGCGGTGGGACGGGTACGGCAGTGGCGGCCGGCTGTTGCGTGGGGGCGGGGTCGGGGAGCGGTGGCATGGGGCTCGTGGCGACGATCGTCTCGGTGGTGGCGGGGTGTACCGGGGGGCGGACCTGGCCCGCTGCGGTGGTGGCGGCTCCGCCGAGGGGGAGCTCGGCCGACCGGGCCATCGGCACGGCGGCCGCACCGGCCTCGGGCCGCGTGTCCACCGTCGGCCGGTGTGGCGTACCGGGCTGGGGCCGTGCCTCCCCCGTCGGCCCGTATGCCGTACCGGACTGTGGCGCCGGTGCGCCCGGGGTTCCCGGCCGCGTCATCTGGTCAGCCTCCGCTTCCGGCGTCGCAGCGGGGGTGTCCGGTGGGGTGTGGGGTGCCGGTTCCGGCTCGGGTGGGGGACCGTCATCGCAGGGCCGCCTCCCCGGTCACCTTGTCCCGCGCGGCGGGTACGGCGGTGCTGTCTCCGGAAGCGGTCCGGTCGGTGCCGGCCAACGCCCACCAGGCGACCAGACCGAAGCACACCGCCGTCAGTACGGTCGCCGGGCCGCCGATGTCGGCGTAGGCGAAGTCCACGAGCTGCCAGACCAGCAGCCCGCAGGCGACCAGCGCGCAGTCCAGGCCCCGGCCGGCCGCGCGGGTCCGCCACAGACCGCGCAGCGCGCACACCAGCAGGGCCAGCCAGCCGCCCGCGAGGCAGAGCAGCCCGATCAGGCCCTGCTCGCACAGGACCAGCAGGTACATGTTGTGCGGTGAGAGCAGCGGCTGCCGGTGGTAGGCGGCGCCCGCGCCCGCGGTGTCGCTGCCCGAGGACAGCGCGAGCGAGGCGTGCCCGTCGCGGTGCTCGGGGAAGCCCTTCAGACCGACACCGGTCAGCGGGCGGTCGCGCCACATGTCGGTGGCGGCGGCCCACATCGTGTACCGGTCGGTGACCGACTGGTCGGGTGCGTCGGTGACCTGGGTGATGCTGTCGAACCGTTCCTGGAGCATCGTCGTACCCACCCCGAACCCGCCCACCAGCACCACACCCGCGGCTACCGCGGCCGCCCCCGCCTTCAGTGCCCGGCGCAACCCGGCCAGGACCAGCTGGACGGTGACGGTGACCGCGGTCGCGATCCAGGCGCCCCGGCTGAAGGACAGAGTGAGCGGGACCGCGAGGGCGAGCGCGCAGCCGGCGGCGAGCGCGCGCCCCCGCCCCGTGGACCGGCCGACCGCCAGGCCCACCGCGCACACCAGCCCGAAGGACACCACCGTCGCCATGCCCATCACGTCCGTCGCCCCGAAGGTGCCGACCGCGCGGATGTCCTGGCCCTGGTAGGAGGCGCCGGTGCCGGTGGCGTACTGGTGCACGCCGATCGCCCCCTGCCACCCGGCGAGGGCCACCACCGACCAGGCCAGCAACCGGAAGTCGGACCGGCCGCGGACGAGGAGCATGACGGCGGCCGGGACGAGGACGAAGACCTGGAGGTAACGGCCGAGGCCGGTGATCCCGGCGCCCGGCGAGACCGCGTGCAGGGCGGCCAGCGCGAGACCGGCCACCGGCAGCCCGAGGACCAGCGCGGCGGTGCGGGTGAGCGGGCGCTGGCGTGCGCGGAGCAGCCGTACCGCGCAGAAGAGGACGACCAGCGCGGACACCGCGTCGGCGGGACCCGCACCGCCCTCGCCGCCGGGGGCGACCGGCAGCGCGAGCAGCGCGACCACGGCCAGCACCGGCAGCACCGGGGACGGTCGCGCCGGGCGGTGGAACGACAGGGCGAGGGTCATCGGTCAGCTCCCCGTGGAGCGTACGAGCGCGGCGGCGGTGCGCAGCAGGATGCAGACGTCCTGCCACAGCGACCAGTTGTCGATGTAGGCGTTGTCGAAACGGGCCCGGTCCTCGATCGAGGTGTCGCCGCGCAGCCCGGTGACCTGGGAGAGTCCGGTGATCCCGGTCTGCATGCGGTGGCGGGCCGCGTAGCCCGGGTAGGCCTGGCTGAACTGGGCGACGAAGTACGGCCGTTCCGGGCGCGGGCCGACCAGGCTCATGTCACCCCGCACGACGTTCCACAGCTGGAGCAGCTCGTCCAACGAGGTCTGCCGCAGGAACCGGCAGAAAGAGGTCATCTTCCGCTCACCGGCCACGCTCCACCGGGTGGCCGCCTCGTGCTCGTCGGCCGGACGGTGGGTGCGGAACTTCAGCAGCGTGAAGGGCCGGCCGTCCTTGCCGATGCGCTCCTGCCGGAACACCACCCCGGGCCCGTCGGTGAGCCGCAGCACCACCGCGCACACCAGCAGCACCGGGCTGACCAGCACCAGCAGCGCGCCGGCCACCGCGATGTCCAACAGCCGCTTGGCCACGTTCGTCCGCCGTCGCGCACCCAGGTCCAGGCGGCGCACGGCGAACCCCGCGAGCTGATCGCGCATCTCGTACGCCGGACTGTCCGGGTCCACCTCCCACAGCGCGCAACCGGACTCGACCAGCGCCCGCAGCAGCGACCCCTTCTCGGTGCGCACGGCCGGGTGCACGGTGAGGGCGACCCGCACTCCGTTCTGGATGAGCGCCCGCTCCACCTCCTCGCCGGTGGTGAGCACGGGCAGCCCATCGGCGCCGTCCGGGTGTTCCGCGACCACACCCACCGGGCGCACCCCGCAGCCCGGTTGCCGGAGCAGCGCGGCGGCGACCCGCCGCGCGGTCACCACGGGCCCGATCACCAGGGCGGGACGCGGGTGGCGGCGCAGCACGACCCGGCGCCGCCAGTGCACCACGCCCCGGCCCGCGCCGGCCACAGCCGCGTGCAGCGCGCAGCCCAGCAGCAGGGTGGAGGCGGTGAGGACGCGCCCCGGATCGTACGCGGCGAGCAGCGCGGCCAGGCCCAGCCAGACCACCGCGATCCGTCCGCACACCGCGGGCAGTTCGTCGAGCACGCCGGGCACCGGCCGGGCTGAGGGCGGCCGCAGCAGCAGCGCGCCGGACACCAGAAGGGCGACCGGCAGCGGCCGGTGGGTGGCCTCGTCCAGCGCGACCCCGCCCACCAGTGCGGCGAACAGGTCGGCGGTGAGCAGGGGCAGCGGCGAGGTGGGCCGCGCGGGCGGGCGCCGCAGCGGGGCCCGGAATCCGCCTTCGGTGCGGGCCGGCAGGACGGAGACGGGCGAGAATCCGTGGTCCCATGGCTGCGCGCCGGAGGGCACGGTGCTTTCCGCAGTCACGAGTGGGTGGACTCCCTGCACTCGGAGGGCACGAGGTGGGTTGTTCCGCTGGCCTCCGGGGCGCCGCAGCCTGGGCCGGCGGTGCCGAGGAGGGAGCGGTAGAGGGCGGCGAACCGTTCGGCGGTCAGCCGCACGTCATGCGAGGTCAGGACGTGCCGGCGGCCCTGGTTGCCGAGCGCCGCGCGCAGTGGTGGATCGCAGAGCAGCCCGGTGACCGCTGCGGCCAGTGCCGAGGGATCCTCCGGCGGCACCAGGCAGTGCTCGGCGAGTGCCGGCGGCAGGCTCTCCCGGGCGCCGTCGACGGCGGTGAGTACGACGGGTGTTGCGCAGCCCAGTGCCTCCAACGGGGCGAGCGCCATGCCCTCCCAGCGAGAGGGCAGCACCACCAGGTCGGCGGCCCGGTACCAGGGCACGGGGTCGGGGACGGCGCCGGTGAAGTGCACGGAGGAGGGTGCCTGGCGCCGTAAGGCCTCGCTGTCGGGGCCGTCACCGACGAGCACGAGGGTCGCCCGCGGCAGCAGGTCGAGGACCTTCTCCCAGGCCCGCAGCAGTACGTCCTGACCCTTCTGGCGGCAGAGGCGGCCTACGCACACGACGAGGGGGCGGCTCTCGCCGCCGGGCGCCGGTGGGCATGGTGGGGGCTTCTCGTCAGCGGCGGTTCGCGAGGCGCACGAGGGCGCGGTCGGGTGGCCGGGTGCGGTGCCGGTGGCCGGAGCCGGTGCGAAACGGGTCGTGTCGATGCCGTTCGGGATGACCGTGTACGCGGCGCGCACGCCGGCGCGCAGACCTGTCGCGCGCTCCGCCTCGCTGACGCACACCACCCGGTCCGCCCAGTGCGCCCCCCACCGCTCCCAGCGCAGGGCGAGCGCAGCGGTGAGGCCGCCGACCGCCTCGAAGGACCAGGCGTGCGGCTGGAACACGGTCGGGACGCGCCCGCGGAGGGCGAGCCGCGCGGCCAGGCCGGCCTTGGCACTGTGCGCGTGCACCAGTTCGGGCCGCACCTCGTCGATCAGGCGGGCGAGTCGCCGTACCTCGCCCGGCAGACCGGGACCCGGGGACCTGGCCGCCTGCCAGTCCCGGACGTCGGCGTCCAGTTCCCGCAGGCCGGCGGCCAGTGCGCCGCCCGGGCAGGCCACCGTGACCCGCATGCCTGCTGCGAGCTGGGCCCGCGCCAGGTCGAGCACGACCCGGGCGACACCGCCGTCGACGGGTTGTGCGAGGTGCAGGACCCGGGGTGGAGGTGCTGACTGGTGCATTCGCGGATTACCTCGCTCACGGGGGCGCTCGGGACTGCGGTCGTGAACGCGCCTCTCACTCGGGGGCGTCCACGGCGGCGAAGAGCGCACCGGCCCATGCCGCGTCCGCGTGGGAAACGAGCCGGAAGCCCGGCTGGTCACCACCGCGCCGCAGAGCCCGGCCGAGATCGAACACGTCGGAGTCGTAGCCGAGCGTGTTGGCGTAGGCCGGAACCCGCCGGATGGGTACGTCACCCGGTTCGCTGATCGTGGAGTTGAGTACGTCGTCCGGAGGATTGGCGGAGTCGCGCAGGGCGACGGGCGTACGCCGGGGACCGACGGAGAGCGTGAGCGTCTCGCCCACGCTGCCCCGGTCGCCGTCGTACGCCACCAGGCCGACGCGTCCACCCGCCCCGGTCGGTACGCGCATCCCGGTGAGCCGGACGTCGACGGGAGTGTCCAGCGCCTCGAAGCCGTCCCAGAGGGCCAGCTCGCGCAGCGGCTCCGCGGGGTTCTCGTACGCCACCACCAGGGTCCAGCCGCCCCACGCCCCGGCCGCCGACCTGCCCGTGGCGATGTTGATCTGCGCGACGGTGTACAGGCCGGAACCGCTCGCCCGTACCAGCCGGGTGACGTCCGCCGAGGCCTGGAAGGCGTTCGGGCCGTCCGCCGCCCCGTGGCCCTCGACGGTGTCGGCGTGGATCTCCTGGTACGTGCCGCCCGGTGCGGCGATCAGTACCCGCCCGGTGTCGCCCGGTGGTTTCTGCTCGCCGACGCGCAGATTGCCGCCCCAGTACAGCCGGGCGTAGGTCACTCGGCCGCCCTCGGGGACGCGGACCTCGGCCCGGGAGGAGTTGTAGGTGCGGGGGTCGCCGTCCACGTCGACGTAGGACATGTCGAAGTCGCCGTTCACCGCGGTCCGTCCCGCTCGCGCCGCCTGGCACGGGGATGCCTCCGGTGCGCGGCAGCTGATGGAGGCGTTGGCCGCGCGGACGAAGCCGCCGTGCTGCACGGCGTGGTGTCGCGGGGTGAAGACCGGGCGCGTCGCTCCGAGAGAGGTCGGCGTGCCGGGGCGAGCCGCGGCCGGGGCCGCCGGTACCGGGAGGGTGGCGAGGGCGGTGGCGACGAAGGCGCCCGCCGTTGTACGCAGCAGCGGACCGAGGAACTTGCGCATGACCGGCGGTGCCCTTTCGCACGTACTGGAGAGATCCGCGACTCTAGTCGACATTCCTACCAATTGGGACAAATCAGGCAAGTGTGTTGGAAAGGTGAAGGTGTCTTGCCCTCACATCACCCCATTGGCGGCACAACCCCCGGCGGCGCCGCGCGTTGACACTGCGCCGGGCGTCCGCTCGGATGTTTGTGTCGATCCCAAGGAGCACCTCTCCATGTCGCGTATCGCGAAGGGCCTGGTCCTGACCTCCGCCGCCGTGGCGGCCGTCGCCGGCGGCGCCGGTGCGGCCTCCGCCGACGCCGGTGCGGGCGCCGCCGCCACCAAGTCGCCGGGCGTGCTGTCGGGCAATGTCGTCCAGGTCCCGATCCACGTTCCGGTCAATGTGTGCGGCAACACCGTGGACATCATCGCTCTGCTGAACCCCGCGTTCGGCAACGCCTGCGTCAACGACTGACCTCGGGACGCAACCCTTCGGCCGGCCGCTCGCCCGCAATCCGTCGCGGGGTGGCGGCCGGTTTTGCGCTCCCCCGAACGGATCACGACCGTATGTGAGCGGTTGCGCAGGGAGATCGGCGAACTGACGGTGGGCACAGGTCCCACTGTTCACCGAAAGGAACACCCATGCGTGATCTGCCTGTACGGCGTCTCGCGTCCACAGCCCTGTGCGCGTCCGTTCTGATCGGCATCACCGGCCCGGCCGCGGTCGCCGCCGACGCGGCGCGGGAGCACGACCGTGCCGCCTCCCGGGCCCCGGTCCCGGCAACGGACAAGAGCACACTGCTCGGGCAGGTCAGGGCCCTCCACGCCGCGGGTCCCGCCCTTGATCCGGTGGTCGACCTGCTGGACCGGGCGCTGGAGAAGGGCAGGCTCCCCGCCGGCGAGGCCAGACGGCTGGGGGAGGCGGCGAAGCAAGCCGTCGTCAAAGCCGCCACCCAGCTCGCACCGGCTGCCCCGACGGCTCACTCCCAGCCGGCGGCGTCCACGCAGTCGGCAGCGTCCGTGCAGCCTGCGGCTCTGGTGACACCCACGACGGCCGCGACTCCTGCCACGGCGGCCAAGCCCACGGCTCCGGCGACGCCGACGGCGTCCGCGACTCCCACGGCATCGGCGAAGCCCGCGGCCGAGGCGACGCCCACCGCATCCGCGTCTCCGGCGGCCTCCGCGAAGCCCGCCGCTCCTTCGGTGCCCGCGACTTCGACGGCGTCCACAAAGCCCGCGGCACCGACGGCTTCCGTGTCTCCGACCGCCTCCGCCAAGCCCGCGACGCCCAGCGCGGCCAACACGCCCACGGCGCCCGCCATGTCCTCGGCCTCCGCCAAGCCCGCGAACCCCACCGCCCCCGCCTCGCCGGCGTCCCCGTCCGTCCCTGGCTCCCCGTCGGTTCCCGCTGCCTCCGCTGTCCCGGCAGCCCTGACGACGGCCACGCGGCAGGCCGACGTCGTCGGCCCGCTCATGTCCCGTGACCCCGCCGATGACGTGCTCTCCTCCCTGCAGACCGCGATCGACAATCTGGTGAAGGCGGTCACCGGGCAGCTGGACCAACTCCTGTCGTCCGCCACCGACGTGGTGTCCGGCCTGGTCGACCTCCTGGGAGTGCCCCTCACCGACAAGGACCTGACCGCATCCAGCGTCGAATCCCTGCCCTCGCTGGTCATTCTTCCCACGGAGTCGAGCCAGCCGACCGGTTGAACGCTGTCCTTCCCGGCGGCCGCACGGGATTCTCATATGTCTTCTCGAAGCTGAGTTTCCGGCCCGGCCGGACATCGTTAGGCACAGCGTCAGAAGTCCCCGGGCGACGTGAGTTGCCGAAGAAAGGAACAGGATGAAGTCCCTGAAGGCCGCCGCCGTAGTAGCCGGTTCCGTGGCCCTTGCCGGCGTCGCCGTGCCCGCGTTCGCCTCCGACGCCCACCACGTGCCGCCGATGAGCGTCAACGGCGCGCTCGCCGAACTCGCGGGGAAGCCGCCCACGGTGAAGGACCTGATGCCGCTGCAGCACCAGTCCGACGTGCTCGACACCGAGAAGAAGGGCTCCGTGCTGAACGGCGTCAAGGACGTCACCACGTCCGTCAACCACCGGCCGCTGCTCGGTGGCCTGCACCTGAAGCCCTGAGGCCCTGACGCCCTCCGCCCTTCCGGGCCGGTCCCGCAACCGCGCGGAACCGGCCCTCGGCGTATGCCGGAGCAGATCCCTCGATCGTGTGGAGCGGCTCCGGCCGCTGCTCCGGAAGGGTGAGAAACCACCAGAGCACACCACGACCCGTCGATATGGTCGCGCGGTGACCTCAGTATCCAGCGAAACCCGCCCCTTCCGCGCCGCCGATCTCGGCACGATCGCCCTGCTCGCCTGGATGGCCAGGAACCAGGAGGGGGATGGCAGGACCCCCTGCCTGCTCGCCTGCTCGCTGGGCGACGGACCGGGCGGCCCGGAGGGCACGTCCGCCGCCGTGACGCGGCTCCTGGACGACATGGGCCTCCCGGTGGGCGGCCATCCCGTCGACGGCACCACCCGGCCGAGCCTGAAGGTCAGCATGCTGGTCGTCGCCGGTCAGATCGTCCTGCAGATGCCGAACGTCACCACTCAGGTCACTCCGCCGGCGGAGTGGCTGCAGGCTGTCGGGAAACTCGGCTACACCTATTTCATGTTCACCACGCGCGTCTGCCCCACCACCGGCCCCCGCCGGCCGGCCGTGGGCGCGGAGCTGTCCGCGTTCGTGGGATCCCCGGAAACGACGAACTCCGCCGCGCACGTCTACCTCCCCGCACGCAGTCTGCGCGTTTGATGCTCCGGTACGCAGGCGGCAGGTTCCCTCTCCCCGGCTGGTACCGGCTGCTGCTCGAGAAGGTGCGACTTCCGGACGAGCTGACTATTACGGCACCCGAGGGAATTGTGAAATGAAGGCGCTGTCCGCTCGTTACGCGGTACGGACCCCGCACCCCCGCATCCTGGAAGGGACCGTACCCGCCATGAAGCCGACCACCCGAGGAACCCTTGCCGTCGTCGTCACGGGCGTCGCGGCCGCCGTGGGCGCCGCGGCCCCCGCCGCGGCCTCCGGCACAGTCCCCGTCACCGTGCCCCTGGGCGGCGTCTCCCGGTCGCTCGGCACGGAGGTGCCCAGGCTCGGCGCCGAAGTGCCGCTGCTGAAGCCCGGCGCTCCCGACGGTCCCCGGTACGTCACGGGCCGGCTCGTCCCGGACCGGACCCTGCCCCAGCTGCCGGTGCGCAGCGGTCTGCCCGGCCTGCACACCAGGGCTCCGCTGCCGCACCTCCTGGACGACGGCTTCGACCACCTCGACGTGGACTCACCCACCGGCGGCCTGCGAGCCCTGACCCCCGGGCTGTCCGTGGACGCCCCCCTGACTGCCCCCGACGGAGGCGACGTCGGTCTGCCGCAAGCCAAGATGCCGCAGGCCGCTGTCCTCGCCCCCGTTCTGCGGACCGTCGCGGACGGCAACGTGGGCACGGGGCCGGGACTGTAGCCGGGCACGACCGTACCCGCCGTATGGCTCTTCGGCGGTGACCCCTCGCCCCTTCGGCCGGTTAGCCGGTACGGACATCCGAACCGGACAAGGAGCGAGCATGGTCGTCGGCGTGGGCGGAGTAGAGGTCGGTACGGAGCGGCAGGCCCGAGCGAAGGGAGCCAGACCGTCCCGGCGGGAGATGGTACGAGCGCTGCTGTCCTCCGCCACCGCGCTGGCGCTGACACCGCTCGTCGCCGCCTCCCGGCCCGCGCCGCCGGCCGAAGACCCCGGCGGCAGCTCCTTCGGCGAGACCTACCGGGGCCGCCGTATCCGCGGTGCCCTGGTGTCCCCCGCGGGGCACGCCGAGGCCGGCGACGAGTGGCAGATCACCATCGACGGCCGCCCGCTGCACCTGATGCGCCGGGCCGACGGCACCTGGCTGAGCATGGTCGACCACTACACGTCGTACCGGACGCCCCTGGAGGCGACCCGGGCGGCCGTGGACGAGATCGGCCCCGGCCGGCGGCTGCGCGACCTGGCGCCGCACCCGTTCGACGGACACTTCGGCGCACGCACCGGGCAACAGCCGAACCAGGGGGGCCGGCATGGCGTACGTGCGTAAGGACGTCAGCACCCTCACGGCGGGCGAGCGGCGGCGGTTCGTGAACGCGCTGCTGGCGCTCAAACGGCGCGGCGAGTACGACGAGTTCGTGCGCATGCACATCGACTTCTACACTGCCGACGGCGAGCACGGGCTGCGCACCGCCCACATGGCGCCGTCCTTCCTGCCCTGGCACCGCAGGTTCCTGCTGGAACTGGAGCGGGCGCTGCGCCGCGTCGACTCCTCGGTGACAGTGCCGTACTGGGACTGGACCCGGGACCGTACGACGACCTCCGTGCCGTGGACCAAGGACCTGCTCGGCGGAAACGGACGACGCTCCGACCGGCAGGTGATGACCGGCCCGTTCGCCTACGCGGCGGGTCACTGGACCATCAAGGAGGGTGTGACGGACGGCCGGTTCCTCACTCGGGACCTCGGCCGCTCCGCCGCCCCCATCCAACTGCCCACCCGGAGCGAGCTGCGGTGGGCGCTGGACGATCCCGTCTACGACGCCTGGCCCTGGGACTCCACCGTCCGCAAGGGCTTCCGCAACAAGCTGGAGGGCTGGGGGGTGGGCAGCGGCAGCGGGTCCTGGAGGAACCACAACCGGGTGCACCGCTGGGTCGGCGGCGTGATGCTCGGCGGCGCGTCCGTCAACGACCCGGTGTTCTGGCTGCACCACGCCTTCCTCGACCTGCAGTGGTACCGCTGGCAGCGGGCCCACGGCCATCACCGCTACCTCCCGGCCGAGCCGCCCGGTGACTCCGACGCGCAGCACCGGCGGGTCGTCGCCCGGCACGAGAGGCTGCCGCCGTGGAAGGAGACGCCGGACCAGCTGGAGGACGTGAGCCGGATCTACCGGTACGCGTGAGCAACCGGCCCACGGGCGCAGGCGCCCGCGTGCCGGGCCGGACGTGGAAGAGCCCCGGCGTTCGGAGTGCCGGGGCTCTTGCCTGTGGGTGCCGAGCGGCTCAGTTGCCGTAGCCGCCCTGGCCGGGGCCGGGGTTGCCGACCTTGCCCTTGCCGCCGTCGTTGGCGCAGGCGTTGCCGAACGCCGGGTTCAGCAGCGCGATGATGTCCACGGTGTTCCCGCACACGTTCACCGGGATGTGCACCGGAACCTGGACCACATTGCCGGACACCACGCCGGGCGAGTCGACGGCCGCACCCTCGGCGCCCGCGTCGGCCAGGGCCAGTCCGGCCCCGCTGACCATGACGGCACCGGTGCCGAGAGCGATACCGGCTGCCTTCGCGATGCGAGACATCACATTCTCCTTCTGTAGCTCGAAAAGCGCGACGGCGGACCAGCCGTCGCACTTCTCGTTCAACGGCGGCGCACCGGGCTGGTCACGGTGATCAGCGGCGGATCACTCTTTTAACGGCAGGGCGGGCGGGGCCGCCGCGGACACCACCGACGAGGTACCCGACGACGCTTCCGACGTACGTGAGCGGCCGGGGAGCTGACCGGCGCTCACCGGGGGACAGGCCGCGGGCCCGCGTGGCGGTGGCGCTGGGCGTGCGGAGCCCCGGCAGGTCACCGAGACGGCAGGCTCCCGCCCGGGGGTACGGCCCTCGCACTGTTCCGACCCCGCCGGCGCGGGCGCCGTGACCGACGGACCGGAGGAGGGCCTGGCGGTCGCCTACGACCCCGCCCACGGCCTTCTGCGAGCACCGGCCGCGCGGAGCGGCCTGAGCGTTCCGCGCGCCCGGCCGCGGACGATGCGGTGAGCAGTCTCGTCCGCGAGGCCTTCCGCTCCGGCTGCCGGCCCGGTGGCCCGTGAGCAGCAGGTGCTGCGGCACATCGCGGAGGGGACCCCGAGCCGGGGATCGCTCACCCGGGGCGGGCCGTGAACGGCCGCCTGCCGCACTGCCGCAGGCGGAACGGTCGAGCCGACCGGCGCGCGCGTGCAGGCCGACTGCTCCTCCGCCCTCAGGGCAACCGTCGTACGGTCGAGCCGGCCAGATAGGCCTGGATGTTCTCCACGGCCTGGCCGTAGTACGTCGTGTAGTTGCCGCGGGAGACGTAGCCCAGGTGGGGTGTGGCGAGGAGGCGGGGGGCGGTGCGCACCGGGTGGTCGGCGGGCAGTGGCTCGATGTCGAAGACGTCGATGCCGGCACCGGCGATCCGCCCCTCGTGCAGCGCGGCCAGCAGCGCGTCCTGGTCGACGATGGCGGCGCGGGAGGTGTTGACGAGATAGGCGCTCGGCTTCATCAGGGCGAGTTCGGCGGCGCTGAGGAGGCCGCGGGTGCGGTCGCCGAGGGCGAGGTGGACGGACACGAAGTCGCTGTCGCGCAGCACATCCTCCTTGGAGGCGGCGAGTTCGACACCCACCTCCTCGGTGCGCTCCTTGGTGAGGTTCTGGCTCCACGCGCTGACGTGCATGCCGAAGGCGAGCCCGACCCGGGCGACCCGGCTGCCGATCTTCCCCAGCCCGAGCAGTCCCAGCCGGCGCCCGTGCAGATCGGCGCCGACGGTCGACTGCCAGGGGCCGTTGCCGCGCAGGGCGTTGTTCTCCTCGACGATCCCCCGGGCGAGACCGAGCAGCAGCGCCCAGGTCAGTTCGACCGGCGGGGTGCTGGAACTCGCCGTACCGCACACGGTGACCCCGTGCGCCTCGGCGGCGGCGTAGTCGATGACGCTGTTGCGCATCCCGGAGGCGACGAGCAGCTTCAGCCGGGGCAGGCGGGCGATCAGGGAGCCGGGGAAGGGGACGCGTTCGCGCAGGGTGACGACGATGTCGTAGCCGGCGAGCGCGTCGGCGAGAGCATCCTCCCCGTCGAGGTGCTCGCGCAGCGCGACCACCTCCACCTGCTCCTCGACCACCGACCAGTCGGCCAACTCGGTGGCCACACCCTGGAAGTCGTCCAGCACCGCACAGCGAAGTCGCACGTCGTCTCCCTTCCGGGGCCGACTGTAGCCACCTCGCGCTTCCGACCCTCACCCGAGCCCTACGAGTCCCCCCTCACCCCGTGCCTCCTCACCCACGCCAACCACCCCCACCGCACGACCGCACCCACCCCGAGGGCCACGAGCACCGCCCCCCAGTCGATGACATGGGGAAGCCCGGGAAAGAAGGCGAAGAACCCCAAGGCCCCCACCAGCCCCCCGACGAACGCGACACCCCCGGTCCACTGCCGCACGTTCCCCTCCTGGTGGCGCCTGGTCGCACACCAGGGCAACCGCGCCCCTCCCGCACCCGTTGCGGGGGGCCGGTCCGCTTCACCGAAGTGAGGGATCGTGGGGCGTCGGCGATGACCGCGGAGGCGGCTTCGTGCCGACGAGCGCCCGTGATCGGTCGGAGATACCATGGAGACAATCCGAAAGTATGACAAAAACGCACGGTCCTCCCTGGGAATTCGGCGGTTTCTCCCGTGGCCCGTCGCGCCGCACCGCGCGCCCGCACTCCCGTCGGACCGGCTAAGCCCGTTGTGTGAGCCCTCGTTAGACGGGACGCAGCGCTCCAGTGTGAGTTCCCGGCCGTGGGCGCACATCGGACTTCCGCGACACTTCACGGACAGGGAACATCTCGGGACATCACAGTCTCCGGGGGAGGAGCCACCATGGCCGGCCCACAACAGACACCCACCGCCCGAGCCGTCCGCCTGATCTTCGAATACGAGGGCGATTCCGTCCGACTCGTCTCCCAGCAGCCGGTCGACGCGGTCATCAGCGGCTTCGACGCCCATCCCGAGGTACGTCCCGGCAACTTCGTCGAGACACGCGACGAGAAGGGGCAGCGCCTCGCCCGCGTCCCCGCACGCGGCGCGTTCCGGGAGAGCGCCGAGGTCTTCCCCGAAGACCACTCGGAACCGATCACCCGGGTCGACGTAGAGGCGCGCGGTGCCTTCACCGTGCTCCTCCCCGCACCGGCCGAGGCCGCCCAGGTCGCCGTGGTCCGCGTCGCCCCCGCGGCTCCCGAGGCGCGCTTCGCTCCCGGAGGCGCCACGAGCCCGCCGCCCGGCGCGACGCAGGACGTCGACCTCGCCACCTTCCGACTCGAGCGCTAGGGGGCCGGGATGACCACTTCCGACGGCACCGTCCAGGGCCGCACCCAGATCTTCGGCTCCGCACCGCGCAACCGCGCCTTCACCATCGTGCTGCTGGGCGACGGCTTCACCGCCGCGCAGCAGAACGACTTCGACAACGCCTGCAAGGACTTCGTCACCGCGCTGCTCGCGACCGCGCCCTACAACGAACTCGGGCCGGCCATCAACGTCTGGCGGGTCAACGTCACCTCCACCGACTCGGGCGCCGACGACCCGGTCGGCGCCGGGGGCACCGGCGCGACGGCCCGCACGTACTTCGACTCCACGTTCGGCGCGAACGGCATCCGGCGGCTGCTCGTGTGCAACAACTCCACGGTGCTCCAGACGGCCGCGGCCCAGGTGCCGGAGTTCTCCGTCGCCATCGTCGTGGTCAACTCCACGGTCTACGGCGGAAGCGGCGGCTCGGTCGGCACGTACTCCCTCGCCAACGGCGCGACCGAGATCGCCATCCACGAGGTCGGGCACACGGCGTACGGACTGGCGGACGAGTACGCGTACTACGCCGGCGGCAACGAGACCGGGCACGACCACCACCCGGCCGGTGAGCCGGGCGAGCCGAACGTCACGCTGAACACCAACCGCACCACCCTGAAATGGGGTTGGGCGGTCGCCGCGAGCACGGCCCTGCCCACCATGAGCAACCCGAACTGTGCGACGGTGGACACACGGCCCAGCCCGGTACCCGTCGGCACGGTCGGCTGCTTCGAGGGCGCGCACTACTACCACTGCGGCGCCTACCGGCCCGAGTACACCTGCAAAATGCGGGAGTTGAGCGTCCCGTTCTGCCGGGTGTGCCGACAGGTCATCTGGAACAGGATCGGCCCCCTCGCGACCCTGCCCGCCCGCAACCGCACACCGATCAGCGTCGTCGCCCGCTACCCCGAGCACCTCGACGTCTTCGCCGTGGCCTCGGACGGCCGCACCATGTCCAACTGGTGGGACGCCGGCAGCGGTTGGGCAGGATGGTTCCACGTCTCCGGGGGCTTCGCCTCTCCCGGCGGCCCGGGCGCGCCGGTCACCTCGATCGCACGGTACGCCGGCCACCTCGACCTGTTCGTCGTCGGCACCGACAACCGGATCTGGAGCACCTGGTGGGACCAGTCGACCGGCTGGGCGGGCTGGTTCCGGGTCGGCAGCCTGGTCGCGCGTCCCGGTTCGACGGTCAACGTCGTCAGCCGGTACGCCGACCACCTGGACCTGTTCACCACGGCGTCCGACGGCCGGACCATGTCGACTTGGTGGGACGCCCGTACGGGCTGGGCGTCCGACTGGTTCCAGATCAGCGGCGGTGTCGCGGCGAACGGAGCCACGGTCACGGCCGTGGCGCGCTACCCCTTCCACCTCGACGTGTTCACCGTGGGCACGGACAACCGCGTCTACAGCGCCTGGTGGGACGAGCGCTCCGGCTGGTCGGCGTGGTTCCCCCTGCCGGGCATCATCTGCCGGCCCGACGCGACCGTCACGGCCGTCGCCCGCCACCGTGACCACCTGGACCTGTTCACCACGGCGTCCGACGGCAAGATCATGTCGACGTGGTGGGACGCGCGCAGCGGCTGGGCGGGCTGGTTCCAGATCTCCGGGGGCGTCGCGTCGGCGGGTTCACCGGTCACGGCCGTGGTGCGCTACACGAACCACATGGACCTGTTCGTGGTCGGCACCGACAACCGGATCTACTCCACGTGGTGGCACGACACCACGGGATGGGCGGCGTGGTTCAACGTGTCCGGCGGTGTCGCCAAGCCCGGCAGCCAGATCGCCGCGCTGACCCGGGTCACCGAACACCTCGACCTGTTCGCGGTCGGTACGGACGGAACCGTCTACAGCACGTGGTGGGACGCGTCGGGCGGCTGGGCCGGCTGGTTCCAGCTCGGCATCACCTGAGATCCCGGCGACGGCCGGAGCCCCGGCGCCTGCCCTTGCTCGCCAAGGGGGGCGTCCGGGGCTCACGCGTGCCGGGCTGCGCGCGGGGTGTCGACCCGTGCGGGCCTGCTCGGTGCCGGCGCCACCGTCATTCGTGGAGGCAGGCCGCCTGGGCGTCCTCGAGCGGCAAGGTCTCCTCTTCCCCGAAGTCGGGGGCCTGGAAGGGGTTGGTCGCCGGGGCGGGCGACGCGGCAGCGGCGCGGCGCGGTTGCCCTTCCAGGGCGGAGAACAGTGATGTCAGGTCGATGGGAGGGCTCTCTTTCGTTGCAGGTCCCCGAAGGGTCCTGGTGTGCCGTGACCGGGCACAGCGGTTCTACAGCTTGGTCATCTTGGCGTACGGGCTCAGGACCCGCACCTGGGCCGAACCGAAGTCCACGAGCGCTGCGACGCCGTCCTCGATGCCGATCACCCGGCCGAGGCCGTACATGTCGTGCGTGACCTGATCGCCCATGGCGAAGTGCTTGGGGGCCGGTAGAACCGGGGCCTTGAAGGGGCTGGTGGGCAGATGACGCTTCGGCGCAGCAGGCTTTGTCATGACTCAGTATGAGCCTAATCGCGCCCCATTTGCTGTGGCCGTGGGCACAGATCCACCCGAGACCACCCATCCCGCGCCTCTGACCTGCGGTTTCGAGACCAACCGAGACAAAATTGGAACCCGGCCGAAGAACCCACCGGGCTGACGTGCCGCGCATCCGCACCTGGGCGGTGTCCTCGGGCCTCCCGCCGTAGCCTCCTCGGTGGGCCGGCACGGTTCCGCATGTCGGTGGGCCGGCCGGGCCGTTGAGTCCCGATCCGTCATGAGCAACGATGAGGCCATGAGCCATGGCTTACGCCGCATCAGTGGACTGGCCGTTCTGGCCGCGGGCATCGCGGTGGGTGCTTGGGTCGTCTTCGGTGCCCCGCACGACTGGCACGGGGCCAAAGCCCTTGGGCGTCTGGCCCTCGGACTGGCATCCCTGGGGTTGATCAGCGGTTCGCCGGGGCTGATCTTCCCCGACGGCGAGGGTGGTGCCGGCCGCCCAGACCGGTGACGGTCGGCTCCAGCCGAGTGATCTGCTCTTCCGCATGCGACACGATCACCCGCCAAGACCCGGTGACATCCGGACAGCCTCGGAGCCTGCCCTGGATCACCAAGGGCGGCGTCCGGAGCTGCGTCGTGACGGCTCGCGCGCTTGGAAGGCGCTGGGTGGATCTTGGGTCACACCCTTGCTGACCTGCTTCTCTTTGCGTGCCGCGCGCGACATCGACTGGCCTTCGACAGGCATTCGACACGGCTCGGCCTACTCGTACACGGTCGCCGCTTGCAGAGCTCGGGCGAAGAACATCCAGTCACCGCCGGGCGGCAGCTCCCGGCCGGTGTTGCCGTGCCACCCGTCCGCATCGTCGATCCAGGCGGCCAAGGCCTCCAAGAAGCTCGGAAGGTCCGCGTTCTCCGTGTCATTGCGGAGCCGGTGCGGGTGAAATGGGAACATCTTCCGGTTTTCCGAACCAGTACTGGCATTCCCTCAAACCCAGGTCGTTGATTTGCACCGCGAGATTATGGGCCGCTTCTATGAGATTGGTGCCCTGCTCTTCCGTAGGAGTCCCTGCGGCAATTCCGTCCGCCGCATCGTAGTACGCGTTACTGGTGGCTGTACCTGCTTGAAGCAGCTTGTCAATGTCCTCCCCCCGCCCATCTGGGCGCTCCAATGCCCGCCAATTGCCGACAATGCGCCGCATTGCCACTCCGGCGTCTGTCAACTTAGTTGCCGTCGTGTTGAGTAGCTCCTCCGTCCAGGTATCAGCGGCGTTCAGTTTGTTCACGGCGTTTTCTGCATCTACCAAATGAGTACCCGCACTGGGGCCCTCCTTCTCGCACACTGCATCAGCCTGCGCTTTCCATGCGCCGAAACTGGGCCCCTTGCCCTCGCACTGGCTCAAGAAAAACGCCAGAATCCCGACCGTGGCCGACACCGTGCCGAGCCACCAGCCGATATGAGCCCGCAGCTTGCTCTGACGAGGCTCCTGTGGTGCCTCTGGTGGCCTCGCCGAGGGTTCAGGCGACTCCCCTGAAGGGTCAGAGGCCATGCAGCCCTCCAAGAAATCGGGTCAACTCGACGCCCTCTGAACAGCCGCCAACCCGATAGGGCATCGACGCATAAGCGGGCATAGCCCCAGCTTGCATCAAAGCCGATTCAGCTGCATCTGCGCCGCACGCCGACGAGACGCTGCCCTCGTGCCCTTACCGCGGCGCGAGAGAACCGGGCCACCCATCCCTACCGGCAACCCGGCGAACCTATGCGGTCACGGCACTAGCGGTTGATCGGAAGCTCGTAGACGATCTCGCAGTGAGCGGCGGGCACCACGATGTCCGCCGTCTCCACGGGCCGTCCCTCGTCGCTGTAGTACGTCCGCCGGATGTGCGTGACGAGCGCGGCCTTCTGGATGCCCAGGAGTGACGCCTCCTCGGCGGTCGCCTGCCTCGGCTCGGGCTGCTCCACGGCGTGGCTGACGGTGACACCGATCGCGGCCATGCGGTTCACGACACCCGCCCCGGCGTGCGGCCCTCCCTCCGGGAGGACGACGAGGGTGCCGGCGGTGAGGTCGTACGGCTCCCAACTCGTCGACAGCTGCACCGGCCTGCCGTCGGCCAGGAACTCGTACGTGGTCCGGACGCACAGGTCGCCCTCGGCGATGCCGAGCCGCGCCGCGATGTCCGCCGGAGCCGGCACCTTGGCCTCGGTCCGGCTCTCCCAGTCCCCTTGCCTGCCCACGGCCTTCATGTCCGCCCGGAACGGAGACCCGTCGGGCCGCTGACGCGCGAACGAACGGACCACCCGTACCCGCTGCCGGGGCTCGGCGACGTACGTGCCGGAACCGGCGCGGCCCTCCCGCACACCTTGGGAGATCAGCAGCTCCTGAGCCCGGCGGACCACGTTCTCGCCGACCCCGTACTCCTGGCCGATCTGGGCGCGGGACGGGAGACGGTCCCCGGGCTCCCATACGTGCTCCGCGATCCGGTCAGCGACAGGCCGTGTGAGCAGCGCGCCGAGAGCGCCGATGGAGGTGGTCACAGAACGGCCACATCACCATGCTCCAGTCCACATCCGCGGCATGATGCCCGGCACACGTCACCGCAGGGGAAGCCATGGCCAGTTACAGCGACGTACAGAAGGCCGTCCAGGTCGAAAAGTTTCGGATCTGGTTCGCCTGGGTCTCTGGTGGGATCATCATGGCGATCATCACGAACGCCACCCGAGACATAGCAGTGGTCAGCGTCATCACCGTGGTGCCGTTCTTCGGCCTTGGCGCCCTGGCCACCATCGCGGCCGTGCGGATGGCCAATGCTCTCAACCGCAAGGCTGAGACCGCCCGCCGGGAAGTCCTCGGCGACACGTGACCGGGTCAGCCCGCGGCGGGGCACACCGTGCTCATGGTGATCAGTAGCCGGTCTACTGATCACCGGTCTCGCCGACTGGGGAGACTGAGGAAGCCCACGGCTCTGAACAGCTCAGATGCCGTGGGTTTCTGTCGTTGTCGGTGGGCGTCGGCTGACCTTGGACGGCCCAGAGACGGCCCGGGCCTGTCGCTCTGGCCGGCCGAGGTGAGGACCCCTGGGCATGCGCCTGACCGGGGGTAGGCCGGGGCCCTTGAGTAATCCCAGGCCCAACCATTTGTGAAGTTGTGAATGGTGCTACCTCACTTCAATGGGCAGCATTAGCTAGAGTAGGTCTTGCCCACGGACTTGGGCGACTGCCATGTCCCCTTATGTGGGCGAACGCGAAGAGCCCAACTCGTGCGACCGAGTCGGGCCCTCGCGGTGCAGTGTGTGAGCCCGGTCGCCCAGTAGTCGGCCGGGCTCACTTGCGTGAGTGGCCGTAATGCTCCGGACTCGGCATTCATGGACAGCTACTGCACAAACTGCCCAATGCAAGCGATGATCGTCACAAGCAGAGCCGCAAGCCCGATGTAGATCTGCGCCCTCTCGGCGCTACTCCACTTCTTGCGGGGCTTGCCCATGTCTGAAGTCACCGCACCCCTCCCTCTCCTCCATCCGGCACCCTCTCTTCGGGCCGGGGGTCCTTCAACTAGGGCACGCAGGCACTAGTTTGAGGGAGGATCAGGCGAAGCGTCGCTAAGCATACTCGCGCCCCTCGCGATAAACGCAAATCCGCAGGTCACGCCCTCTAATGCCACCTGATAAGCCACAAGAACAGTCGACTCTGCAAGTTGACACTTAGTCGATAAATAGCCATCGAAGGCATTCGACTCTGCAGGTCACAGGCAATTAGAACTTAGTCGACAAATACACTTGGTCTGAATTGTGACCTGGGGGGAATTTGTTCTGTTCGTCGAAAGCGTAAGCGTAGCTAATTTTTGATTGCATCGGCCCGAGTGGTGATTTGGCCCATTGGAATTCCACTCCGGGTGCGGTAATTGGCTTAGGGGGAAAGTGGCGGATGTTCGCGATGTGGTGGGTCGGCGGGGCGGCTTTGGCTGGAGCTGCTTTGGCGCGAGTGATCACGGCCCCGTAAGCTTCCGGCGCGTCGGGCAGTCTGTGGACCTGCCCGGTAAAGCACTACGTTGGGGCCATGATCTTCGAGGCTCGCGCCAAAGTGGCTGCCTAAAGCTGTGGAGCCGGCCGCCCCAGCCACAGAGGGTGTCTCCCACTTCCTGCCCGCAGCTCGCCAGCGCGCCGCCGGGCGCGGCCAGCCGGGCGCAGACAGGGGGCGAGCCGCGCCACAGAGGCGGCGCGCGCCCGCGCCGTGGGCGGGCCTGATCACATCGTGCGCCACAAGGTGCGACCTTCGACGGTCTACAGGTACGGCAAGTGTGTGAACGCGTACATCGTCCCTCGGCTCGGCAAGAAGAAGCTCGCCCGGCTCTCCGCCAAGGACGTACGCCTCTTCCTCGACTGGGCTCGGCAGGCCTGCCAATGCTGTGCTCAGGGGTGTGACGCCGCCCGTCCGGCCGGTGACCGCCGTTGCCACTCCCAAGCGGTGCTGCGAGCGTCGGCTGTCGCCTCGCATGGTCCAGTACCTTCACGCGGTGTTGCGGAACGCCCTCCAGCGCGCGGTCCGCGAGGAACTGGTGCAGCGCAACGTCGCCAAGCTGATGCAGGTTCAGACCCCTCGGTACCGCGTCGGCCGCGGCCTGTCCGTCGCCGAGGCGAAGAAGCTCTTGGCCGACGTGCGCGACGACCGGCTGAGCGCGGCCTACGTGCTCGCGCTGTACCTCGGGCTTCGCCGCGGCGAGTTGCTGGGGCTTCACTGGTCGGACGTTGACCTGAACGGGGGATTGCTGGAGATCCGTACGCCCCTGCAGCGGGTCGATGGAGAGCTGACGCTGACCGCACCCAAGACGCGTCGTCCGGAGCGGCCCGTACCGCTCCCGGCCGTGTGTGTCGACGCACTGCGCCGTCACCGCGAGCGCCAGGCCGAGGAGCGCGGGGCCGCTGGCGATCAGTGGGTGGAATCCGGCCTGGTTTTCACCACTCGGCGGGGGACTCCGATCGAGCCACGGAACCTGAACCGGCACTTCTACCCGATCCGCGAGCGGCTCGGCCTGGACGTGCGCTTCCATGACCTCCGGCACACCTGCGTGACGCTGCTTCTCAGCCTCGGTATCCCGCCGCACATCGTCCGGGACAGCGTCGGGCACAGCGCGCTGGACGTGACCATGAACATCTACGCGCACGCCGACATGAGCGAGAAGCGGGCCGCCCTTGATCGGCTGGGGAGTCTGCTGGACGAGTGACGGGGCCGTTGCCGTCAGCGTTGCCGTCGGAGACACGAAACGCCCTGGAGGAAAGATCCCCTCCGGGGCGTTTTTGCTGGTAGGAGGTGGCGCCCCCGGCAGGACTCGAACCTGCGGCCAAGCGCTTAGAAGGCGCCTGCTCTATCCACTGAGCTACGGGGGCCGGTGGGGTGGCCTCGTGTGCGGTGCCCTGGGGTGGGCTGATCCGTGACGTTGCCGGGGTCAAGGATAGGGCTCCCGGTTCCCTGACCCTGTCGCTTCGCCTCCGTGGCTCGATGTGGAGGTTCGGTGAAGCGGTCCTGATAATCGCAGGCAGGTACGAATCGTGCACCGCTTTTGGCGTCCGACGCACCGGGTGTTGTGCACTCGTTATGCCTGGCCTGTGCCCATGTCCTGGTCATCCCATCTGCCCGTTCTGTCCCGTCGGCGCGCAGACATGTCCATATGCTTCAGAATTCCCCTAAAATTGGGCATTCTTCGCATGTGGTGACCTTGGACGTACGGCCTCAGCTGCTCGACACACTCTCCGCTCTGCGCGACCGTGTCGCCGCCGCACGCTTTCCGCTGCCCCTCGCGGGGGCGCCACGCGCGCGTGCCAACCGCGACGAACTCCTCGCGCAGCTCGACGACTACCTCGTGCCCCGGCTACGGGAGCCGGACGCGCCGCTGCTGGCCGTCATCGGCGGCTCCACCGGCGCGGGCAAGTCGACGCTCGTCAACTCCCTCGTCGGACGGCGCGTGAGCGAGGCCGGTGTGCTCCGGCCGACCACCCGGACGCCGGTGCTGGTCTGCCATCCGGAGGACCATCACTGGTTCAGCGGCATGCGCGTGCTCCCCCATCTCACCCGCGTGTGGGTACCCCACCAGGACCCCGCCGACGAACTCGTGATCTCCGACGACGATCCCGCGCGTGTGGTGCGCGTCGAGACCGCCGACACCCTCCCGCGCGGGCTCGCCCTCCTCGACGCCCCCGACATCGACTCCCTGATCGCCGACAACCGCGTCCTCGCCGCGGAACTGATCTGCGCCGCCGACATCTGGATCATGGTCACCACGGCCGCCCGCTACGCCGACGCCGTCCCCTGGCACCTGCTGCGCACCGCCAAGGAGTACGACGCGACCCTCGTCACCGTCCTGGACCGGGTGCCCCACCAGGTCGTCTCGGAGGTCTCCCGGCAGTACGGCGCCCTGCTCACCAAGGCGGGGCTCGGCGACGTACCCCGCTTCACCGTGCCCGAGCTGCCCGAGTCCGCGTGGGGTGCCGGCCTGCTGCCCGCCACCGCGGTCGCGCCCCTGAAGAGCTGGCTCGTCCAGCACGCCCAGGACCCCGCCGCCCGGCAGCACGTCATGGCCCGTACGGCCTACGGCGTCCTCGACTCGCTCAAGGCCCGCATGCCCGAGCTGGCCAGCGCCGCCGCCGCCCAGTACGCGGCGGCCCACCGGCTCACCTCCGCCGTGGAGGCCGCCTACGACAAGGAGCACGCGCGCGTGCGGGCCCGCCTCCAGGCCGGTGCCGTACTCGCCGGGGACGCCCTCAAGCGCTGGCGCGCCTTCCCTCTGGACTGCACCGCCGGGGAACTCCTGGACGCCCTCGTGGAGAGCCTGGCCGCGCTGTTGCTGTGCGCGGTCACCGCCGCCGACGAGCGCGTGGACGACGCCTGGCGGCGCGAACCCGCCGCCGCCGCCCCGGAACTCGCCGGCCGCGAGGCGTCCCTGGAGCGGTCCGAGCACCGTATCGGGCTCGCGGCCCGGCGCTGGCGGCGCGAGCTGGAGGAGTACGCCGAGGACGAGGTGCGGGTCCTGGAGCGCACCGGCGCGCCCGACCCCGAGGTGGTCGCCGCGCTGGTCGCCACGGCCGTACTGGGCGGCCGCCGGGCCCGTACCGCGGGCGAGGGGCTCGCCGAACGGCTCGGCGCCCACGGCGTGCTGCGGCTGCGGGACCGGGCCGGACGGCTGCTCCTCGAGCACGTGGACCGTGTCATGCACGCCGAACGCGAGCGGCGCCTCGCCCCGTTGGACGCCCTGGACGTCCATCCCGAGCCCCAGGCCCAACTCATCGCCGCGCTGTCCGTACTGCAGAAGGAGAGGTGACCGGTGACCGCCGTCACTGACCAGGACCACACGGATCACACCGAGCACATGAGGCGCATGAACCACGGCGGCGCAAGTGGTGACGGCGGCGGGGCCATGGAGCACAGCGGTCACACCGATCACGCGAGTCACCCCCGTCACGACAGTCACGACAGTTATGCCGGTCATGCCGGTCATGCCGGTCATGTCGATCACGCCGGTTCGGGTGCCGTGGACGGCGTCCCGCGCGCGGGCGGTTTCCCGGAAGGGCGGCTGAACCCCGGGAAGGAGGACGGCTCCGGCGGGGGACGGACCTCGGACGGCCGTCCTGCCGGCGGCCGCTCCGACGGCGAGGACGCGCGCAAGGCGATGGAGGAGCAGGCGGGCGACGGAGGCGCGGGGGAGGGGCCCGAGGCGGGTGACGGCAGCGGCACGGACCCCGTCGGCGGGCGTCCCGCGCGCGTGCGGGACGACAAGGACGACAACGGCCGCCCCGCGCGCGGGAAGGACGACGACGAGCGGCACGCGCGCGTGAAGGACGACAACGATCGCCCCGCGCGCGGGCATCGTGCCGAGGAGGGCGGTGTCTCCGTCCCCCGGCCGCACGCCCACCCCTCGAAACCCCGCCCCGCGGCCGACACCGCATCCGCCAGGACGGACCCCGCATCCGCCGGGACCGACCCCGCGTCCGCCAAGACCGATGCGGCATCCGCCAAGACGGACGCCGCGCCCGCCAAGACGGACGCCGCACCCGCCAGGGCCAACGCCGCACCCGCCAAGAGAGACACCGCGTCCGCCAAGGCCGACGCCGACGCCGACTCCGAGTCCTCCTCGGAGGCCTGGGACGACGGGCTCATCGCGCGGCGCGTCACCGAGGCCAACGCCGCCGCCCTCGCCGCCGACCGCGCCTCCACCGGGGAACCGGCGCACCGCGCACCGGGCAGCCACACCCCGGCCCCGCTGGCGTACGACGGCCCCCTGCGCTCCCGCCTGGACGCCCTGCGCGAACTCGTCGGGCTCTCCCGCACCCGCCTGGACAGCCGTACCCTCGCCGAGGCGGGCCGGGTCCTGGACGAAGCCGCCGCGCGGCGCAAGCTCTCCGGCCGGCACACCGTCGTCGCCCTCGCCGGCGCCACCGGCAGCGGCAAGTCCCAGCTGTTCAACGCGCTCGCCGGCGTGCCCATCTCGGAGACCGGCGTGCGCCGGCCGACCACGGCCGCGCCCATCGCGTGCAGCTGGAGCGACGGCGCGGCCGGCCTCATCGACCGGTTGGGCATCCCGGGCCGGCTGCGCCGCCGCCCGCTGCACGGCCCGGACGTCGAGGGGCAGTTGCGCGGGCTGGTCCTGGTCGACCTGCCCGACCACGACTCCGCCGCCGTGCAGCACCGCGAACAGGTCGACCGGATCCTGAAGCTGGTCGACGCGGTCATCTGGGTGGTCGACCCCGAGAAGTACGCGGACGCCGTCCTGCACGAGCGCTATCTGCGCCCGATGGCCGGCCACGCGGAGATCATGTTCATCGTCCTCAACCAGGTGGACCGGCTGCCCGGGGACGCCGCCCACCAGGTCCTGGACGATCTGCGGCGGCTGCTGGACGAGGACGGCATCGCGCTCGGCGAGCACGGCGAACCGGGTGCCACCGTGCTCGCGCTGTCCGCCCTCACCGGCGACGGCGTCGGCGATCTGCGCGAGGCGCTCGGCCAGTTCGTGGCGGAGCGGGGGGCGGCGGCCCGCCGGGTGGCGGCCGACGTGGACGCCGCCGCGGCCGAGCTGCGGCCCGTCTACGCCACCGGCCGGCGGATCGGCCTGAGCGAGGAGGCCCGCGAGGAGTTCGCCGGGCGGCTCGCGGACGCGGTGGGCGCCACCGCGGCGGGCGAGGCCGCCGAACGCGCCTGGCTGCGCAACGCCAACCGGGCCTGCGGCACGCCCTGGCTGCGGCTGTGGCGCTGGTACCAGGGCCGGGCCGACTCCGCGACGGGCCGCCACGCCGTGCGCGCCCAGGCCGACGAGGAGGCCACAGCCCGTCAGCGCGTCGAACAGGCGGTCCGTACGGTGTCCGACCGGGCCTCGGCCGGGCTGCCCGCGCCCTGGGCCCAGGCGGTGCGCGAGGCGGCCGTACGGGGCTCCCACGGGCTGTCCGAGGCGCTGGACGACCTGGCGGCCCGGGCCGGAATGCCGCCGGGCCGCCCGCCGCGGCCGGGCTGGTGGCCGGTGGCCGTACTGATCCAGGCCGCGATGACCCTGCTGCAGGTCGCGGGCGGCGCGTGGCTGGCGGCGCAGATCGCCGGGGTGACGGCACCCAACCTGGGCGTTCCGGTGCTGCTGATGGTGTGCGGGATCATCGGCGGGCCGCTGGTGGAGTGGGCCTGCCGGATGGCGGCCCGGGGGCCCGCACGGCGCTACGGCCAGGAGGCGGAACGGCGGCTGCGGGAGGCGGCGGCGAGCTGCGGCCGGGCCCGGGTGCTCGATCCGGTGGCGTCGGAACTGCTGCGGTACCGGGAGGTGCGGGAGCAGTACGGCAGGGTGGTGCGAGGCGGGTCCCGGGTGGGCTGAGGGGGGCGCCCAGGGTGGGTGAGGGGCACGGATACGAGGCGTCCCCCGTCCGGGTGGCGGAGTTTTCCACAGGCAGGCGGTGGTCCACAGCGCTCAGCGGGCCCGGCCCGGCGGAGGCAGTCTGACGTCACGGCGATCGCACGGCGGGTCCGGCCGCGGAAGCGGCGGGCGGTGCGGGCGGTCGCCGGGAGGTGCGGGCACGTACGGCAGTCGTACGCGCCGGCACGGCAGACGCAGCCGTACGGGACGGGCCCGTACGCCTGTCCGCCCGGCCGTGAGGGGACGGGCGGGGGAGGGGAGTGAGGACATGAACGAGACCATCGTCTGTGTGGTGGGCAACGTGGCGACCCAGCCGGCCTACCGGGAACTGGCGGCGGGGCCGTCGGCCCGGTTCCGGCTGGCGGTGACCGCGCGCTACTGGGACCGGGAGAAGAGCGCGTGGACGGACGGGCACACCAACTTCTTCACCGTGTGGGCCAACCGGCAGCTCGCGGTCAACGTGGCCGCGTGCGTGGAGGTGGGCCAGCCGGTCGTCGTCCAGGGCCGGCTGAAGGTGCGCACCGAGGTGCGGGAGGGGCAGCAGCAGTGGGCCTCCGCCGACATCGACGCCGTCGCCATCGGCCACGACCTGTCGCGCGGTACGGCGGCCTTCCAACGCGCCGTCAAACCCGAGGCGCCGCCGGCGGCCGTCCGGCCCGAGCCGAACTGGGAGACACCGGGCCCGGCGGACCCGCAGGACGACGGAACGCGGCAACAGGGCCGGGAGGCAGTGGCGGTGACGTGACGTCAGCCGCGCTCGCCGTGCCGTCGCAACACACCGTACGAACCGGTGGATTTGTCGATATGGCCAGCTCAAGGAAGGTCCCGGCGATAACGATTGCAGATCGGATCGGCCATCGGATGATCCGACCGGCGGGAGAGGCTCCGGCTGATCCATAGGATGCCGGGCGTGCCCCTAGGGGCTGCCGATTCTGCTGGTGGGACCGTCCCCCACGTCCAACGGGTCCTGCTCGAAGGGGAATTCTGTGCTTGCTGCGCTCTCTGGGTTCTGCCGGTCCACCGGAACGGCCCGCCTGGCCGCCGCCACCACGGTGTCCGGACTCGTGGCGGCCGGCGTGCTGTCCGGCGCCGGTACGGCCGCGGCCGAGGACAGAGCGCAGACCCAGGGCGGGGCGACGGCCACGATCAACGGCCTGAAGACCTACGGCGAGGCCGTGATCCACGAGAACGGCGCCGACCAGCGGGTGCCCGCCGGTCTGTTCGAGATGTCCGTGGACGGCGGCGGCACCCTGCAGACGTACTGCGTCGACCTGCACAACCCGACCCAGCGGGACGCCCGTTACCAGGAGACGCCCTGGAGCGGCACCTCGCTGGGCACGAACAAGGACGCGGGCCGGATCCACTGGATCCTGCGGAACTCCTACCCCCAGGTCAACGACCTCGCCGCGCTCGCCCGGCGAGCGGGCACGAGTGGGCTGACCGAGCAGGACGCGGCGGCCGGCACCCAGGTGGCCATCTGGCGCTACTCCGACGGCGCCGAGGTCGACGCCGTCGACCCGCAGGCCGAGAAGCTCGCCGACTACCTGGAGAAGAAGGCCCGCAGCGTCGCCGAGCCGCAGGCCTCGCTCACGCTGGACCCGCCCGCCGTCTCCGGGCGGCCGGGCGACCTGCTCGGGCCGGTGACCGTGCACACCAACGCGGGCGCGGTCACGGTGAGCCCGCCGGCGGACGCCGCCACCAGCGGGGTGCGGATCATCGACCGGACCGGCAAGGTGATCACCTCGGCGAAGGACGGTAGCCAGCTGTTCTTCGACGTCCCCGAGGACGCGGCGGACGGCTCGGCCCAGCTGTCCGTGCAGGCGTCGACCACCGTGCCGGTGGGCCGGGCCTTCGCCTCCGAGAGCCGCAGCCAGACCCAGATCCTGGCCGGCTCCAGCGAGTCCACGGTCTCCGCGACCGCGACGGCCGGCTGGGCGGCCGAGGGCGCCATACCGGCGGTCTCGGCCCGCAAGAACTGCGCCGAGGGCGGGGTGGACATCACCGCGGTCAACAAGGGCGACGCGCCGTTCACCTTCACGCTGATGGGCGCCGAGCACACGATCCCCGCGGGCGCGTCCCGCACGGTGACCGTGCCGCTCCAGGAGGACCAGGCCTACGACTTCACGATCACCGGCCCGCACGGCTTCAGTCACCGCTTCACCGGCGTCCTGGACTGCAAGACCCAGGGTGCGCTCACGACCGAGACGGCCCAGCTGCGCAACGATCCCAGCCCCGCCACGGTGGGCGGCACCACGGTTCCCGACACCAACCTGGCCGCGACCGGCGGCTCCGCGATCACCCCGCTGATCGCGGGCGTGGCCATCGGCTTCGTGGTGATCGGCGGCGCGGTGCTGGTGGTGCTGCGCCGCAGGGAGCACCCGGCCGGCGAGTGACCCGGGGCCGCCGCGGCTGCTAGAGGCCCGCGGTCGCGGTCGGCGCGACGGTGCGGACCCAGGCGGTGAGTACGGCGAAGTCGGCGTCCGTGAGGCCCTCGGCCGGGTCGACGCGGTGCAGGAGCGACGGTCCGGGATGCTGGGCGGCGACCCAGAGGCGGTCCATGGCGCCGATCTCGTCGTCGACCCAGGCGAACGGCCGGCGGCCGGCCCACGCGAGCAGGGGGCGGGTCTTCCAGTGCAGGCCGCGCGGGCTGTCGTCGGCGCAGGTCTCCGGCCACTCCACCACGGGCAGCCTCGGCAGCCCGAGGAGTGGGGCGACCGTCTCGTTGGCCTCCTCCCCCCAGATCGAGGCCCACACGAGCCGGCAGCCCAGGGCCAGCAGTCGCGGCCCGGTCCGCGGGGCGAGCCGCTCCAGCAGCGGGTTCCCCCGGTGACCGAGGGGCGCACCGCAGTGATCACCGGCCGACGGTCCGAACGGGACGAGCGGGCCGTCGACGTCGAGGAAGAGCAGGGGAGGCCCCGCCGTACCGGTCACGGCGGCACGGCATCCGGCCGGCTCCCCCCACGGTCCGACGCCGGCCACGTGTAGGGCAGGTCGTTCGGCACGTCGGGGAAGAGCGGCGCGTAGGTGTCCGGGTCCTTGCGCACCAGCGCCGACCGGTGGCTGCGGTGAAACGCCTCGTCGCCGAGCCAGGGCGGCAGTTCCCCGGCGGCCGCCAGCGGCTCCTGGTGGCGGACCGACGCACCGGGCCGGAAGGCGAGGAGATCGGCGACCAGGGTGGCCGCACAGCTGTCCTGATGGCCGCACTCCCGCCATACCGTGCAGACCTCGAGGCCGTAGCGGACCAGAGCTTCCTCGTATCCCGCCCACATGCGCACCGCCGGGTGGTGGCGCCATCCGTAACCCGGTACGACGAGGCCGCGGAGTACTTGCAATGCTTCGACCCGCTGTTTTCCGAGCCGCCGACGGTCCAGGGCAAGAGCCGAGGACCTGAAGTCGGAATAAGGCAGGAAAGTCTGCATGCCATCGCCCCTGTGCGAGGTGAACTCTCAACAATACGGGAGTGCCTCGGCCGGTGCCAACCGCGGCCGCCGCACTCACGTTGAAAGGGAAAACAAAAAAGGCCTCGGATTTCCCGGAGCTGGGGTGTGGCTCCGGAATGCGGGGAACTCAGGGAGGGCTCGACCGCGCCGACAGGCCGGGCCCCTTCGCGAAAAATGGAAGATCATGAATGCTGACAGCAGCGGCCCCGACCGCGCTCACCAGCGTCCCGAGGGCCTGAGCGATACGACGCTCGAAGCCCTCGGATCCCTGTCGAAGGCATTGGAGACGACAGAACGCGCCCGCGGTCATCTCTACAGTTTTCATCAGCTGACCGGTACGGCCGATCTGGAACTGGACCGGGCGATACGGCTTCTGCGGGAAGCCGGCCACTCCGCGTGGGCCGACAAGGTGGAGACGGAAATCATGGGCCGCAACGTCATACCGGGCCATTGGACGTTCCAGATCATCGAGGCCTACAACGACACCTATTACCAGCCGTTCAAAGACCTCGAACACGCCGCCGTGGAAGAGCTGGCGGACGGCCGGGACCACCTCTACGAGGCGGAGATGAAGGAATCCCGCCGCACGCCCGGCCACCCCGCCCACACCGCGCGCCCCGACACCGACCCGTGACCCCGGGCCGTCCCGGGCCCCGTGCGAGGCCGCCCGAGGCTGACCGACCACGACCGGCGGTCCCGGACGGGCTACCCGAGCGCACGGTGAAGCCGCAGGTCAGAGGCGTTCGACGCGACGCGTTTCCGCACAGGGGTGGCCGTACGGCAAGATGGGGTGTATCTGCCCACTGCCAGATTTCAAGCTGCCGGACGGTTTCTCTTGGCTGAGTTCATTTACACCATGCGCAAGGCGCGCAAAGCGCACGGCGACAAGGTGATCCTCGACGACGTCACCCTGAGCTTCCTGCCGGGGGCGAAGATCGGTGTCGTCGGCCCGAACGGTGCCGGTAAGTCGACCGTGCTGAAGATCATGGCGGGGCTGGAGCAGCCCTCCAACGGCGACGCCTTCCTCTCGCCCGGCTACACCGTCGGCATCCTGCTGCAGGAGCCGCCGCTGACCGAGGACAAGACCGTCCTGGAGAACGTCCAGGAGGGTGTTGCCGAGATCAAGGGCAAGCTCGACCGGTTCAACGAGATCGCCGAGCTGATGGCGACCGACTACTCGGACGCGCTGCTGGAGGAGATGGGCAAGCTCCAGGAGGAACTGGACCACGCCGAGGCCTGGGACCTGGACGCCCAGCTGGAGCAGGCCATGGACGCCCTGGGCTGCCCGCCCGGCGACTGGCCCGTGACCAACCTCTCCGGTGGTGAGCGCCGCCGCGTCGCGCTGTGCAAGCTGCTGCTGCAGCAGCCCGACCTGCTGCTGCTCGACGAGCCCACCAACCACCTCGACGCCGAGTCCGTGAACTGGCTGGAGCAGCACCTGGCCAAGTACCCGGGCACCGTCGTCGCCGTCACCCACGACCGGTACTTCCTGGACAACGTGGCCGGCTGGATCTGCGAGGTCGACCGCGGCCGCCTGCACGGCTACGAGGGCAACTACTCCAAGTACCTGGAGACCAAGGCCGCCCGTCTCAAGGTCGAGGGCCAGAAGGACGCCAAGCGGCAGAAGCGGCTCAAGGAAGAGCTGGAGTGGGTCCGCTCCAACGCCAAGGGCCGCCAGGCCAAGTCCAAGGCCCGTCTCGCGCGGTACGAGGAGATGGCCGCCGAGGCGGACAAGATGCGGAAGCTGGACTTCGAGGAGATCCAGATCCCGCCGGGCCCGCGGCTGGGCAACGTCGTGGTCGAGGTCGACGACCTGCACAAGTCCTTCGGCGAGAAGGTGCTGGTCGACGGGCTGTCGTTCACGCTGCCGCGCAACGGCATCGTGGGTGTCATCGGTCCGAACGGCGCCGGCAAGACCACGCTGTTCAAGATGATCCAGGGTCTGGAGACCCCGGACTCCGGTTCCATCAAGGTCGGCGAGACCGTCAAGATCTCCTACGTCGACCAGAGCCGCGAGAACATCGACCCGAAGCGGACGCTGTGGGAGGTCGTCTCCGACGGCCTGGACTACATCAACGTCGGCCAGGTCGAGATGCCGAGCCGGGCGTACGTGTCCGCGTTCGGCTTCAAGGGCCCGGACCAGCAGAAGCCGGCCGGCGTGCTCTCCGGCGGTGAGCGCAACCGGCTCAACCTGGCGCTGACCCTGAAGCAGGGCGGCAACCTGCTGCTCCTCGACGAGCCCACCAACGACCTCGACGTCGAGACGCTCTCCAGCCTGGAGAACGCGCTGCTGGACTTCCCCGGCTGCGCCGTCGTCGTCTCCCACGACCGGTGGTTCCTCGACCGCGTCGCGACGCACATCCTCGCCTACGAGGGTGAGTCGAAGTGGTTCTGGTTCGAGGGCAACTTCGAGTCCTACGAGAAGAACAAGATCGAGCGGCTCGGCCCGGACGCCGCGCGTCCGCACCGCGCCACCTACAAGAAGCTGACCCGGGGCTGATCGGTCTTGCGGCACATCTACCACTGCCCGTTGCGCTGGTCGGACATGGACGCGTACGGCCATGTCAACAACGCGATCTTCCTCCGCTACCTGGAAGAGGCTCGCATCGACTTCCTCGCCCTGCGGGCCAAGGGGTCCAAGGAGGGCTCCGTGGTGGCGCGCCACGAGATCGACTACAAGCGGCAGCTCGTCCACCGGCCCACGCCGGTGGCCGTCGAGCTGTGGGTCACCGAGATCAAGGCCGCGTCCTTCACCGTCTCCTACGAGGTGAAGGACGACGACCTGGTCTACGTACGGGCCTCGACGGTCATCGTGCCGTTCGACTTCGAGACCCAGCGGCCGCGCAGGATCACCGCGGAGGAGCGCGAGTTCCTCGAGCGGTACACGGACGCGGCCGACGAGGAGGCAGTCGCCGCATGACGGTGCTGCACCTGGCCGACGAGACGGAGGCGGTGGACCTCGCCGCCTTCCTCTCCCGGCTGCTCCACTACGACCGTGGGGCCGCGGTGCGGCTGCAGGCGGCCGGCACCGCCCTCGCCGTGTTCGGCCGGCCGCCGTCCTTCGAGGTGCTGGCCGTCCGCGCGGTGCGACTGGCGAAGCCGTACGAGGACGGGCTGGACGTCACCCTCGACGTGACCGTCTCCGCCGGGGAACTCCTGGAGTCCGTGGACGAGCGGGCGGCCACCGCCGCCGTCCCGGGCGCGGTCACCGGACCGCCGTGGGCCGGGCTGCTGCCGCCGCGTGCCGGCTGGCAGCCGGAGCCCGGGCTGCCCGCGCCGGACGCGCTGCGCGCCACGGTCGCCGCCGCGGTGGCCGAGTTCCGCTCCCGCACCGAGGAGCTGGCGCCCGAGGGCCGTACCCGCGCGGAGCTGGACCGGATCGGGCGGGACATCTGGTCCCGGGAGATCAGGGGCACCCGGCTGCCGGTGCGGGCCGTGCACGCGGCCCAGTCCCTGGGCTTCCTGCGGCCCGGGACCGGTCCGGGCGACACCGGGCTGTTCTCCTCGGGGGCGTGGCTGCGGCTGCGCACACCGTACGGATCGGTGGCGGTACGGCGGGCAGGGCTCGGGTCCTTCGGGCTGAGCGTGCGCTGAGCCGGCGCCCCCGGCTCCTTCAGGTACGCGTGTCGTCCGGCCAGACGCCGATGTGGTCGGACTCCAGTTCCAGGGCCCCGCGGTCGCGCATGTCCAGGGCGCGCAGATAGTCGGCGGGCAACTGGAGCCGCCCCGCGCGGTCGAGCATGGCGTACTCGCGGGCCACGGCCGCACCCCGTACCGGTCCGCGAGCGTCACCGTCATCTCGGTCGGGGTGCCCGGCCCGGCGGTGCTGTGCAGGCGGGCCGTCAGCTGCAGCCGGGCGGTGCCCGCCGGCACCTCGGTCCCGGCGGCGGAGCCCCCGGGCGCGAGCCGGCCCAGCAGCGCCGAACCCCGTCACCCGGCCCCGTGTGTCCGGGCTGCCAGACCTTCGGGCGATGCCGGCAGAGCGCCGGGCGGCGGGTAAGCGGTTGTGTGCCGGTCTATACCGGATTGTGATCGGAATGCGGCGACGGGTGACCCGGAATCCGATCTTCAGTGACGAACCGTCAGTGATCAGTCAGGGGTGTTCACCATCGACGCGGCGGCGTACGTCAGGTAGTTCCACAGCGTCCGCTCGTGCTCCTCGGACAGCCCCAGCTCGTCGACCGCCGTGCGCATGTGCCGCAGCCAGGCGTCGTGCGCCGCCCGGTCCACGGTGAACGGCGCGTGCCGCATCCGCAGCCGCGGGTGGCCGCGGTTCTCGCTGTACGTCGTGGGCCCGCCCCAGTACTGCATCAGGAACAGGGCCAGCCGCTCCTCGGCCGGGCCCAGGTCCTCCTCCGGGTACATCGGCCGCAGGAGCGGGTCCGTGGCGACTCCCTCGTAGAAACGGTGGACGAGCCGACGGAAGGTCTCCTCCCCGCCGACCTGCTCGTAGAAGGTCTGCTCCTGAAGCGTGCCGCGCCGAATCTCTTTCACCCGTCCATCGTCTCAGACGGTACGACCCAGGACTCAAGGCTTAGGACCACCCCGGCCGCCCCCGCCCGCGGGCGGCCCGCCCCTACTGTGGACCCATGGGTGCCCACGACACGGAGATCGAGGCCCTCGCCGACGCGGCACGGGCCGCGCTGGTACGGGAGATCGACGCCGACGGCGCCTGGGCCGCGGACCCGGTGTGGCGGGAGGCGTTCGCGGCCGTGCCCCGGCATCTGTTCGTGCCGTACTACTACGTGGCCGGGGCGCGCGGCCACGAGCGCCGCTGGGGCGAGAGCCCGGACCGCGAGGCCCGGGAACGCTGGGTGCGCGGGGCCTACGCGGACGAACCACTGGCCACCCGGCTGCGCGACGGCGAGCTGGTCTCCTCCAGCAGCCAGCCCTCCCTGATGGCCCGGATGCTGGTCGCGCTGCGCGTCGAGGACGGCGACCGGGTCCTGGAGGTCGGCGCCGGCACCGGCTACAACGCGGCCCTGCTCGCCCGCCGGCTCGGCGCCGGCGACCTCGTCACCACCGTCGACCTGGAACCGGAGATCACCGAGTCGGCGCGGCAGCACCTCGCCGCGGCCGGCTACCACCCGGTCGTCGTCACCGGCGACGGCGCGCGCGGAGTGCCCGAACGCGCCCCCTTCGACCGGATCATCGCCACCTGCGAGCTGCCCACGGTGCCGCGCGCCTGGCTCGCCCAGTGCCGCCCCGGCGCGCGCATCCTCACCCCGCTCGCCACCGGCCTGCTCGCCCTGACCGTGCGGGACGCGGAGCACGCCGAGGGCCGCTTCCTGCCCGGGGCCGCCTTCTTCGTGCCGCTGCGCGGCGAGGGCAGGGCGGAGCCCGAGGGAGTCTGCCTGGCCGGGTTGCCGGGCCGGGCCCGCCGGCAGGAACCGTTCCGCTTCCTGCTCGCGCTGACCCGGGGCACCCTCGACCCGCTGGAGGCGTACGCCCTGTGGGAGCGCGAGGGCGGCCCGGGCCGCGGACGCTACGGCGTCACGGTCGCCGCCGGGCACGCCTGGGCGTGGCTGGACGACCCGCAGGGGCCGTACGCCTGGCCCCTGCCCTGAGCGCGGCTCAGCCCCGGCGGACGGTGATCGTCGTCCAGGCGCCCACGTGTACCCGGTCGCCGTCCTGGAGCGGGACCGGCACGAACGGCTGGATCGGCTCCTCGGACAGGTTGACCGTGGTGCCGTTCGTCGAGTTCTGGTCGACGACCGCCCAGCTGCCGTCCGGCTGCTGCACCAGTACCGCGTGCTGATGCGAGACGCCCGGGTCCTCCGGCGGCACCGACAGGTCGATGTCGGGGGTGTCGCCGGTGGAGTGCCGACGGCGGCCGATGGTGACCTGGTTGCCGGAGAGCGTGCGCTGCTGCTCGGGCGAGTACGCGGGCAGGTTCAGGCCGGCGGCCTCGGGACCGGAGCGCTGCATCATCGCCATGAAGTACTCGCGGTCCGGGCCGATGGTCGCCGTCCAGGTGGCCGGCTGGGCGGCCTGCGGTGCCTGCGGGAAGCCGCCGGGGCCGGAGGGGGCCTGGGTGGCGCCGGGGTGCGGGTAGCCGTAGCCGCCGCCCTGGCCGCCGGGGCCCTGGCCCGGTCCGCCCGGTCCGCCCGGTCCCGGGGACGACGGCGGGGAGAGCACCCAGTCGTCGTCGCCCGCCGGCGGGCGGCCGGTCTCGCGCGGGAACGCGGGCGGAGCCGACGCCCCGGCCTGCTGGAACCCCTGCGGGGCACCGCCGGGACCGCCGCCGAAGCCGGAGGGGCCGGGCGGCGTGGGACCACCGGGACGGGAGGGCTCGCGCCCGAAGGCCGGGGGCGCGGACGGGCCGCCGGGGCCCTGCCCCGGACCGCCGAAGCCCTGACCGGGGCCCTGGCCCTGACCCGGACCCTGGCCCTGATCCCGGCCCTGACCCGGACCTTGTCCTTGACCCGGACCGCCGCCGAACCCGGAGGGCCCACCGGGGCCCTGTCCCTGACCCTGACCGGGACCGCCGCCGAACCCGGAGGGCCCACCGGGGCCCTGTCCCTGACCCTGACCGGGGCCGCCGCCGAAGCCGGAGGGGCCGCCGGGTCCCTGACCCTGGCCCTGACCACCGCCGAACCCGGAGGGCCCACCGGGGCCCTGTCCCTGTCCCTGACCCGGACCGCCGCCGAACCCGGAGGGCCCACCGCCGCCGGGACCGCCCTGACCGGGCCCACCGCCGAAGCCGGAGGGGCCACCGGGGCCCTGGCCCTGACCCTGCCCCTGGCCCGGACCGCCGCCGAAGCCGGAGGGCCCACCGGGGCCCTGACCCTGGCCCTGACCGGGTCCACCGCCGAAGCCGGACGGCCCACCGGGGCCCTGACCCTGCCCCTGACCCGGATCACCGCCGAACCCGGACGGGCCGCCCGGACGCTGGCCCTGGCCCTGACCGGGACCGCCGCCGAAGCCCGGCGGGGGGCCCGGCGGGCGCTGGTTGGCGCCGCCGAAGGGGGGCGGGCCGGAGGGGCCGGGGGAGGTCGGCGGGCCGGACGGGGCGCGGTCGCCGCCGAACGGCGTCGGGCCCGACGGCTCGCTGCCGAAGGACGGGATCGGCTCGGCCGGCCGGTTCACCTGCGAGGGCCGCGAGCCCTGGTACTCGTACCCGTCACCGCTGCCGTACGTCGCGCTCGGCGGCTGGAACCGCGGCTGCGGCGGACGCGGGGCGGCCGGGGTGTAGGACGTCGCCGTGTTGGTCAGGAAGTTCCACCGGCACTCCTCGCAGAAGGGCGCGCCGCCCTCCCGGGGCGTACGGCACTGCGGGCACAGCTCCGGCTCGGGGTCCCCGCCGGCCGGGCCGGGCCGGCCACCGGCACCGGCGGGCGGCGGGAAGCCGTAGCCGCCGGCGGCAGGGGGCGGCGGCGGAGGGGGAGGTACGGCACCGGCCATGCGGTGACCGCAGACCTCGCACCAGTCGTCGGAACCCGACTGGTGTCCGTTCGGGCAGGTCGGCATGTCGGTGCTTCCCCTTCTCCTACGCTTGCGAGGGTCACTTCTTTACACGAACAGTCTTGGTGGACCGGGTCTCCAGAGTCATCTCGTCCGCCTCCGCGACCCTCGTCTTCAACCGCACAGTACCTGTCGCGGCGTCGACCACGTCCACCACCTTCGCAAGCAGTTTCGCAGTATCCGCGTTCCCCGAGGCGTTCGCGAGCTGAACGGCCCGCCCCAGTTTGGCCGTTGCTCCATCGAAATCGCCCGCTTTGCGAAGGTCGAGGCCCTTCTGGATGACCTGTGCCAGTTCGGCCTGCCCGGTGTAGTGGGCGACTTGGGGGTTGATCGAGGTGGAGGCGGCCATGTCGTCGGTCCACACGGCCCGTACCAGCCCCTGCGCGCCGAGATTTTGTGCCGATCCGTCCGCTTGCGGAACGACCAACGAGACCCGCGCGGCGAGCATCTCCCGGCCGAGCCCGGCCGGCGGGACCGTCACGCACAGGTGGTAGTCGCGGGACTCGTCACCCCAGGACCCGGTCGGGTAGTCCCCGGCGCGCGGCCCGGCCTCGGTGCGCCGGGCGGTCAAGTCCTCCACGCTCGGGGCGACTTGCTTGACGAACCGGATGGTCGTGCCGACCGGCGTCCACACCCGCAGGGCGACGTCGGCGACCTCCTTGCCCATCGCCGTCTCCATCATCCCGGTGAAGTCGGCGGCCAGACCCGCCGGGTCGGCGACGATGTCGGCGGTGCCGAGCAGCGCCGAAGCGATCCCTGTGACTTCTTTCACTTCCCAGTCGGTGCCCACACCCCGCGCGTCACAGGTGAACCGGCCGGCGCAGGCGTCCAGCGTGGCCCGCAGGTCCTCCGGTGACTCGTGCTCGTTGCGGCCGTCGGTGAGCAGGATGCCGTGCCGGATGGCGACGTCCGCCGAGGACAGCAGCCGGTCGGCGAGCCGCAGCCAGGTGCCGATGGCCGTACCGCCGCCCGCGCTCAGCCGGCGCAGCGCCTGCTTGGCCTGCTCCCGGGTGGTGGCGTCGGCGACCGCCAGCCGCCCGGCGCCCGGATAGACCTCGGTGGCCACGTGCGTGCCGCCGATCACCGCGAAGCGGGTGCCGTCGCGCAGGGTGTCGATCGCGGCGGCCGTGGCGTCCCGGGCGTTGCGCATCTTGGCCGGCGGATAGTCCATGGAGCCCGAGCAGTCGACCATGACCGTCACCGCGGCGGAGGGCCGCTGCCCCGGCGCGTACACGGGCGCGGAGACCGAGCTGCCGATGGTGCCGCCGCCGGTCGCGCTCACCGTGACGATGGCGTTGACCTCGCTGCCGCCCTCGGGCAGGTACTCGTTCTGATAGACGTCCACCGAGAACTGCGGCACGTTCGACTTCGCGAAATTGGCCATGCTTGATCGCATCCCCCTCGACACCCCGCCCACGCGGGGCGCTGGCTGTGAGCGGACCGGTCCCCTCCGGTCCGCCCCGGCTTCCCCGTGCCGTTCCCCCGTCGGATACGGCCCTCAGGCCGATCCTGCCCCCTGGGGCGGCGCGGGGAACGGCAGGACCGCCACTGTTACGTTGTCGTGGCCCCCGCCGTCCAGGGCGTGCCCGACCAGCACCCGGGCGCTGTGCAGCGGGCGGGCCGCCGCGTCCGCCGGGACGACCTCGGACATCTCCTCGGCCGTCTCCGCGTAGTTCCACAGTCCGTCGGTGCACACCACGACCGCGCCCGGCCGGTCCGGCTTGAACGAGGCGGTGTGCGGCTCCAGTTCGTAGGCGTCCGCGCCGAGCCAGCCGGTGATCGCGTGGGCGCGCTCGTCGGCGTACGCCTCGGCCTCGCTCATCAGGCCGGCGGCGACCATCTGCGCGGCCCAGGAGTCGTCCTCGGTCAGCCGGGCGGCCGGTGCGCCGCGGTCGGTGGGCACCCAGTAGGCCCGGCTGTCGCCGACCCAGCCGACGACCAGCAGCCCGGAGGTGACCACCGCGCCGACGATCGTGCACGCCGGGGCGTTCTGGTGCGGGGCGTGCTCGCGGGCCGTGGCGGGCTCCTCGGCGAGCGCGTTGACGGCCTGCGCGGCGGCCACGATCGCCTCGTGCATCGCCTGCTGCGGGTGGGTGCCGCGGGGCAGCGCGGCCAGCAGGGTGTCACCGGCCGCCTGCGAGGCGGCCAGGGAGGCGTCGTCCGGGCGGGTCGCGGAGGACACGCCGTCGCAGACGATCGCCACCGCCACCGGGGCGCCGTCGGGCAGCGTGGTGTGGCCGACGGCGAAGGCGTCCTCGTTGCGGTGGTGCCGCAGCCCGCGGTCGCTGACGGCGGCGACCGGGCCCGACTCCCGCTCCACGTGGTCGCGTTCGCGGGGCTGGGCGTGCCCGCAGTTCTCGCAGTAGCCGTCGCCGTCCACCCGGCCCGCCCGGCAGGCCACACAGACCTGCACCGGATCGGCCGGGGCGGCGGTACCGGCGGCCAGCCGCGGGTCCGGCGCCTGCAGCGGGTACTCGTCGGGCTCGGCCGGCCGGTCGAACCGCACCCCGGAAGCCTGCCCGGTGCCGGACTCGTGCCCGGCCGTGCCGTCCCCGGGCGCGCCGGAGCCGGTCATGGTGAGCGTCGGGTGGTCCTGCTGGTCCTGCGGCGCGGCGGGGACCGAAAGGTCGTATCCGCACGCTCCGCAGAACAGGTCGCCCGGTTCCACGGGCTCCGCGCAGCTCGGGCACTTCGGCAGTGCGGCCTGCTGGGGCATCTGCGACATCGACTACACCCACGTCCGGGGGCGGTAACGGTTGGCCCGTTCCACCAGCTCGATCCTCTCCTCGCCGCCGGTCGCCAGCCGGGCCAGCGTGCGATAGGCGCGCTCCAGGCCGAAGCGGAGACCCCGCTCGTCCAGACCGCTGCCCAGGAGCACCCGGCCTCCGACGGCCGGCCCGGTGCCCTGACCCCCGGAGAGTATCCAGTCCAGCGCGCAACCGAGCACTTCCGCCGACAACCGCTCGCGCCGCGCCGGGTCCAGGCCGTACGCCTGGAGGGCCTCGACCTGACCGGCGGCGGCCGTCAGGTCGTCCAGGAACGGTACGTCACCCGCGCCCGCCGTGCGCCGGGCGATCCGGGCCCGGACGGCGGCGACCCGGGCGGCCGTGTAGTGGATGGACGACTCCGGCACCGACTCCAGCGTCCGTACCGCCCCGCTCCGGTCCCCGGCCGCGAGCTGCACCCGGGCCAGCCCGAACGCGGCGCTCACGAAGCTCGGGTCGGTCGTCCACACCAGGCGGTAGTACTCGGCCGCGTTGTCCAGCTGGCCCAGCACCTCCGCGCACAGGCCGAGCGCCAGCTTCGGCGCGGCCTCGCCCGGGAAGGCGTCGTAGATCGCGTCGAAGGCGAGCGCGGCGCCCTCGAAGTCGCCGGTGACCAGGGCGGCCACGCCCCGGTACCACACCACCCGCCAGTCGTCCGGCCGTTCCTCGTCCAGCTCGGCGAGGCTCGTCGCCGCGCCCTGGTGGTCGCCGCTCTCCAGCCGGGCGCGAATCTGCCGGAGCCGGGTCTCCACGGTCTGCGCGGGCGCGGCGGCCAGCGCGGTCATCAGCTCGGCCGGCGCGGAGGCCAGCAGGCCCGCCAGGAAACCGGCGTTCGGGTCGGTCGGGTCGACCAACGGCACCGGCAGGGCGAGCGCGGCGGCCGGGGTGTCGACGGGCTCGACGAGGGCCGGCGAGGGGAGGGCGGGAGCGGCGGTCTCCGCCTTCCGCACCGGACGCGCGCCCAGCCGGGACACGTCCCCGCCCAGCCGCGGGAACAGCTCGGTGTCGGTGACCTTCACCTCCGGTCCGAACAGCGTCGACAGCGCGGGCCGGGGCCGTCCGGTCTGAAGGGCGACGACCTCCCGCAGCACGCCCGTCAGCTGCTCGGCCATCTCCTGCGCGGAGGCGAACCGGCGCGCCGGATCGGGGTCGGTGGCGCGGACCAGGAGCCGGTAGAAGGACTCGTACCGGCGGAAGACCTCGATGCTGTCGGGGTCGGGCAGCACGTCCGCGTAGACGTTCGTGTAGCCCTGGAAGTCGAAGGTCAGCACGGCGAGCGTACGGCCCACCGTGTACAGGTCGCTGGCCACCGACGGGCCGGCCTCGGCGACCTCCGGCGCCTGGTAGCCGACCGTGCCGTAGATCGCCGACTCCACGTCGTCCATCCGGCGGACCGCGCCCATGTCGATCAGTTTGAGCTGGTCCTCGGTCTGGATCGCGTTGTCGACCTTGAAGTCGCAGTACAGCAGGTTCCGGCTGTGCAGATGGCCGAGCGCCTCCAGCGCCTCGATGCCGTACGCGCAGGCCTGCTCCACCGGCAGCGGATCACGCCGGCCGTCGGGCGCCCGGCGGGCATTGGCGATCTCCTTCAGGGACTTGCCGCCGACGTACTCCATGACGATGTAGCCGTCGAGGGAGCCGGTGCGCTGGTCCAGGTGCTCCACGAAGTTGTAGATCCGCACGATGTTGGCGTGCTCGATCTCCGCGAGGAACCGCCGCTCGGAGATCGCCGCGGCCATCGCGTCCTGGTCGCCGGTGTCCAGCAGGCCCTTGAGCACCACCCACCGGTCGGAGACGGCCCGGTCCACGGCGAGGTAGATCCAGCCGAGCCCGCCGTGCGCGAGGCAGCCCGCTACCTCGTACTGGCCGTGCACGATGTCCCCGGCCTTCAGCTTGGGCACGAAGGAGTACGGGTGCCCGCACTTGGTGCAGAACCCCTCCGTGCGGCCCGGCCGGTCGCCCCGGGCCCGGCCGACCGGCGCCCCGCAGTCCGACCGCGAGCAGAACCGCTTCCGCTCGGGCACCTCCGGGTTGTCCAGCACCATCGCGCGCGGGTCGGGCCGCGGCACCTGCGGCACGGAGACCAGCCCGGCGCCCAGCCGCCCGCGCGCGGAGGCGCCGGAGGAGGAGCCGGAGCTGCGCACCGACACCGAGCGGCCCGTGGACTTCCCCGACAGGGACCGGGACAGCCGCCCGGAGACCGAGCGGCGCGACTTCGACGACTGCGAGGACGTCCGGGAACTGCGCGAACTGCCGCTGTCCGAGGCCGCCCGGGTGACACCGGTGGGCGGCGAGCTCACCATGCCTCCCCCGGAGGGCGGACCCGCGGCCGACACCACGGGCGCGAGACCGCACGTGTCGCAGTACAGCTCGCCGCCGCCGACGTCCTCGTACGACCCTTCGCAGCCCGGCCGCTGGCAGGTCTGCCCCGGCTGACTCATGACCCGTCCCCCCTGTGCTCCCCCTGGCTGTCCTCCGGCGCGCCCGCGCCGCCGATCAGCTCGGCCGCCGCCTGCTGGTAGCGCAGCACGGCCTGTTCGGCCACCCGCAGGTCGCAGGGCGCGCTCCACAGCATGCGGCGGGCCGCGTCGTACCGCTCGATCAGCAGCCGGTCCTCCGCCAGCCCGTGCCGGGCCACCTTCGCCCGGTAGGCGTCCAGCCGGCCGCGCAGCTCGGCGCGGACCGCGAGCGGCGCGGTGACCGCGGTCAACGACTCGCGGGCGCGCAGCAGTTCGTCCTCCGCCTTCTCCTCCAGCGACTCCAGCAGCGGCGAGAGCCGGTGCCACTGGGCCTGCCTGCGGTACTCGGCCGCGGTCGCCAGCTGCTCCTGCAGCGCGGTCGGCGGCCCGCTCACCACCGGCACCTCCGTCGCGGCGATCTTCGCGAGCACCTCGCCGCGCGCGGTACGGGCCTCGGCGAGGGTGCGGTCCGCGCGCGAGAGCACGTCCCGCAGCCGGATCAGCCGCGCCTCGGCGTCCTGGCGCACCGTCAGCACGGCGTCGATCTCCCGCCGCACGTCCTCCAGGGCGCGCGCCTCACGGTCGTACACCGTCGTGTCCGGACGTCCGCCGCCGGGCGCCGAGCTGCCCTCGGCGGGCACCCAGAAGGCGAGCGGGTCGGAGACGACGTCCGCGCGCAGCCGGGTCAGCGTACGGGTGATCCGCTCCAGGTCGTCGCCCGCCGGGTGCTCGCCGGGGCGCACCCCGACCGAGTGCGCCAGGCCCCGGGTGCGCTGGAGTTCCGCGGCGAGTAAATCGATCCGCGCGGGCAGTGCCGACCAGACCGCGTCGGCGGCGACGATCAGGTCCAGGCTCGTCGCGTACAGCTCGTTCATCCGGTCCACCAGCGCGGACAGCGAGAACGTCTCGCTCAGCCGGCCGTTCCCGCCGCCGGGGACGGTCACGCAGGCGCCGCGCAGCAGCTCCGTCAGCTCCGCCAGGTCCTCCCGGCTGGACCAGCGGCGCCGGGCGCGGATCTCCCGGGCACCGCGCAGCGCGGCCGTGTAGGCGTCGAAGTACGCCCACAGCTGGGTGATCTGCGCCTCCGTGGCCTGCCAGCGCTCCTTGGTGACGCCGGTCAGTTCCGCGCCCTCCAGGAGTCTGCGGCCCGCGTGGTCCTGCAGGGCCAGCAGCGAGGTCTCGATCGCCTCGTGCTCCTGGCCGAGCCGCGCCAGCGCACGGTCCACCTCGTCCCGGTCCATCACCGGCCCGGCGGGGTCCGTGACGCCCATCGATCACCTCTCGCTCGCTGTGTGTTTCCGGTCGGTACGGCTCAACTGCCGCGCAGGTACTGCGGCGGCGCGGGCGGCTTCGACGCGGACGCGTCCTTGCCCAGTGTCGCCGACAGCCAGTCGTCGTACGACGTCTGCCAGCCCTGGGCGCGGTAGTCCACCAGAACGCGGTTGACCCGGCGTACCAGATCGTCCGCGTCCTTCTTCATCGCCACTCCGTAGTACTCGGTCGTGAACGCCTTGCCCTTGAGCTCCACGGTCGGGTCCTGGGCGGCCTGGCTCGCGGCGAGCGCGCCGTCGGTCACCACCGCGTCCACCTCGCCGAGTTGCAGCCGGACCAGGCAGTCCAGCTGGTTCGGGACGGTGGTGGAGATGTCGGTGGTGGCGGGCAGCCGGCCGTCCTTCCGGTCGGCGTCCAGCTTGGCGTACGCGGTCGAACCGGCCGCCGTGCAGACCTTCTTGTGCGCCAGCGAGTCGTCGTAGCCCGTGATCGGCGAGGACTTGGGTGCGAGGACCTGCTGGCCGGTCTTGAAGTAGGGCGCGGAGAAGGCGACCTGGCGGAGCCGGTCGCAGGTGATCGTCATGGTGCGCACCACCATGTCGACCCGGCCGTCCTCGATCGCCGGGATGCGCTGGCTGGTCGGTATGGCCTTGAACTGCACCGCCTCCGGATCGCCGAGGATGTCGGCGGCGATGCGGTGGACGAGGTCGATGTCGAAGCCCTCCAGCCGGGCGCCGTCGGTGTTCGGGTTGCGGTAGCCCCAGCGGTAGCTGTTCTGGTCGACGCCGACGACCAGCTTGCGCTTGGCTCCCGTACGGGCCTTGATCGCGTCGATCGTGGGGCCGTCCGCGCCGGACGGGGCGAGCGTCTGCCGGTGCGCCTCGGAGTCCACGCACCGGTCGGCGCGGGTCTGGACACCGGTGGCGGACCGCTGCGCGGCCCGGGCCGGCTCGTCCGGCGCCCGCTGGGTGGACGGCAGCAGCAGGACGAACGCCAGCGCCAGCGCGCACAGCACCGCCATGGCGGCGACCCCGCCCCAGCCCCGCAGGGAGGCCCGTGCACGGCTCACGTACATCGCCCCGCCCCTTGTCACCGGTACTCCGAAAGTCTGCGGCCGATGCCGGCGACGGCGCCGGCCGCGGCCAGCACCGCGAGGACGGCGGCGCCCACCGGCAGCCCGGTCATGGCGTCCAGTCCGTCACCGGCGGCCTGCTGGAACTCGGCCTGTTCGTGGTCGATGGCCCGGGCGAGGCTGCGGTCGACGCCGTCGAAGCACTCGGCCGTCGCCCCCTTCGCGCCGATCACCTTGTCCAGCGCCTGCTGGTAGTTGCCGTTCTCGTCCTCGGTCCGGGCGGCGGTGTGCCGCTGCTTCCAGACCGCCATGTTGCCCTCGGCCGCCTCGACCGGTGCCGTGCCCCCCGGGTCGTCGGCGAGCCCGGCCGCCGCGGCCAGGCCCTTGCCCAGCACGGCGATGTCCTTGTCGAAGGCGTGGTAGTAGGCGTCGTACGGTCTGCCGTCGACCGTGATGGTCTCCGCGCCGCGCGCCACCAGGCTCAGGTTCTCGTTGCCGCGCGCCTTCAGGGAGGCGATCCGGGCGTCGTGCAGCACGTTCAGCGAGCGGATCCCGTGCTGGTAGGAGCCGTCGAGGCCCGCCCGGGCGACCGCGTGGCCCACGACCAGCCACAGCAGGGCGACGGTGGTCGCGGCGGTGGCGGCGACCAGGCCGTGGTTGAGGACCCGGTTGGTGCGCCGGTACATGCGGTGCTGGGCCCAGCCGAGCGCGGCCAGGGCGAGCAGCCCGAGCGCGATCGCCGCCCAGGGGTACGGCGTCGCGTCCGCGTAGTCGGCGTCCAGCCGCCGGTTCTCCGTGGTGTAGAGGTCCTCCGCCGCCGGGAGCATCTCCTTCTGCATCTTCTCGTTGGCGTACCGCAGATAGGCGCCGCCGACCGGATAGCCCTGCCGGTTGTACGTCCGGGCCCGCTCGATCAGGCCCTTGTACGCGGGCAGCAGCCGGTTCAGCTCGGCTATGGTCGCCTCGGAGGCCGAGCCGGGCTCGGCGTTGGCGGCGGCGGTGACGAGGCCGGAGGCGGCGGTGCGGATGTCCTTCTCGTACCGCTCCCTGGACGCCGGGTTCTCCTGGCCGCCCGCCAGGAACCCGCTGGAGGCTGCGGTGTTGGCGTCGGCCAGCGACCGGTAGATGCCGGCCGCGCCGGAACTGAGCGGCTGGCTGCGGTGCAGCACGTCGTCGGCGGCGGCCGAACGCTCGCTGGTCTGCCAGGCGGTGACCGCGCCGAACGCGACGACCAGCACCGCCAGGACGGCGCCGATGATCCGCAGCCGCCCCGGCTCGGTCGTCGCGGCGGCCCGCAGCCGCTCGGCCCCTTCGGCGAAGGCGGTCCGGCGCGCGGGCGGCACCCCGGGACCGGTGGCCGCGGGGAGCCCGGGCGGCCCGGGCTGGGCGGGGATGCCGGGGGCACCGGCGACGGCGGCGGACCCGGCCGGCGGTGGCGCCGCGCTGCTCTTCGGCGGGTGTGTCACTCGACCTCCCCCATGGTCATCCGTTCGCCGCCCAGTATCACCGCCCGCACCGGCGTCGCGCACCGGCCTTCACTCGATCTTGATCGGATCGCAGCGTGCCGGAGGGCGCGCGCCTGCGGACGCACCACCCCCTGTTCAGGTACACGCCGGTGACGGCGGATCGGTTCCGCGGACGGCGGGCCTCACGGCTCGCGGTGCTCGTGGGCCGCCTGTTCCAGGGCCGCCGCCTCCGCGGTCGCCAGCCGGGTCTCCGCCTCGACGTCGATCGAGCGGGTCAGCCACCAGTACAGGAGGGCGGACACCGGCAGGCCGATGAAGAGGGAGATGTCGGCGCCGCCCAGCGCCTTCGCGGCGGGGCCGACGTACAGGGTGCCGACGGAGAAGAACGGGACCATGGCGGCGAAGCCGACGAGGTAGGAGACGATGCCGTGCCAGCCCCAGCGGCCGTAGATGCCGTGCGGGTTGAAGATCTCGGCGATGGCGTAGTGCCCGCGGCGCACCACGTAGTAGTCCATGAGGTTGACCGCGGTCCACGGGATGAACAGGTAGAGCACCAGGAGCAGGAAGTTCTCGAAGTTGGCCAGGAAGTTCGACGTCGCGGCCAGCGCGCCGACCAGGGAGAGCGCCGCGGTGAGGCCGAGGGTGACCAGCCGTACGGCGAGCGTCGGCCGGACCCGTTTGAACGAGTCGATGGCGCTGATGAGCGTGAGGGACCCGCCGTACATGTTCAGCGCGGTCACCGAGATCAGGCCGAGGGCCGAGAAGAGCAGCACGACGGCGCCGAAACCGCTGAACACCTTGTCGCCCGCCGCGTTGATCGCCGGGATCGTCTGGAAGGTGGTCGGGCCCGCCCAGGCCGCCAGCAGCGCCCCGAGCACCATCAGCCAGATGCCGCCCAGCGCGGAGCCGAAGTAGGTCCAGTAGAAGGTCTTGCGGACGGTCACGTCCGGGGGAAGGTAGCGGGAGTAGTCGGAGACGTAGATGGCCCAGCTGATCTGGTAGCCCGCGACCACGCCGAACTGTGCGAGGAACGGCGTCCACCGGAAGCCGCCGAGGTCGAAGGAGCCCGGCGGGTAGTGCAGGGTGACCAGGACGCCCACGGTGAAGATCCCGAAGATCACCAGGAAGGTGTACGTCAGGATCCGCTCGGCCTTGTGGATGATGTCGTAGCCCACCAGCGCGATGACGAGCGCGACCACGGTCACCACGACGACCCACAGCTTGACGCCGCCGTGCAGCGTGGTGTGCAGGGAGTCGGCGGCGAGGATGCTGTTGAAGACGTTGAACCCGGCGTACTGCACGTAGGCGAACAGCCACACCAGCAGCGCGCCGACGTAGCCGAACTGGGGCCGGGACTGGATCATCTGCGGCAGCCCGAGCTGGGGGCCCTGGGCGGAGTGGAAGGCCATGAAGAAGGTGCCGATCACCGTGCCCGAGACGATGGCCAGCAGCGACCAGATGAGGTTGCCGCCCTGGGTGATGCTGACCAGCCCGACCGCCAGGGTGGCGATCTGCGCGTTGGACATGAACCACAGCGGGCCCAGGTGCCAGAGCTTGCCGTGGCGCTCGTCGAGCGGGACGTAGTCGATGGACCGGATCTCGAGACCGGACACTCTTGGCTCGGCTGATGTGCTCATGACGCCTCCCGAGATCGGATCCGCCCCTCTGGTCACATTGTTGCCCCGCTCCGCACGCGTGACGACTCCGGATCAGCCCGCCTCCCAGTGGCCCCGCACCCGCTCCTGCGCCGCCGTCCCCGCCCCCAGCCGGTCCAGGCCGAGCAGGGCCGCGCCCAGCACCGGGCGCGCCGTGACCACGCGGACGTCGGCCTTCGGGGCGCGCGAGGACAGCAGTTCGCGGACGGTGTCGTTCAGCTGGGGGTGGCCGGCGGTGAGGACGCTGCCGCCGAGCAGGACCGGGGTCTGCTCGTCCAGCAGGTCCAGGCGGGTCAGGGCGACCGTGGCCAGCACCGCGACCTCCTCCGCGAGCCGGGTGACGATCGCGCGGGCCACCGGGTCGCCGTCCGCCGCCGTGGCGAACAGCACCGGGGTCAGCTCGTGCCGGCGGTGCTGGTCGACGTGCTCCAGGTGCAGGGCCTCGATGAGCGCGTACATGCTCGGCAGACCGAAGTGCGCGGGGAGGGTGCGGGCCAGCAGGGTCGGCCCGCCGCGGCCGTCCTCCGCGCGGGCCGCGTGCCACAGGGCCTCCTCCGCCAGGCCCCAGCCGCCACCCCAGTCCCCGGAGATCCGGCCGATGGCCGGGAAGCGGGCGGTGCGGCCGTCGGGGCGCATGCCCACGCAGTTGATGCCCGCGCCGCACACCACCGCCACCCCGCGCGGTTCGGCGACGCCCGCGCGCAGGATCGCGAAGGTGTCGTTGCGCACCTCCACCGACGCCCCCCACGCGCGCGCGTGCAGCGCGGCCGCCAACTGCTCCTCCTCCACCGGCAGATCGGCGTTGGCCAGGCAGGCCGAGACATGGGTCACCCCGGTGACCCCGGCGTCCGCGAACGCCCGGGCCACCGGTTCCGCCAGCGCGTCCAGCGCCGCGGCGACACCCACCGCGGGCGGCCGGAAGCCGCCGCCGCGGGCCGTGGCCAGCACCTCGCCGGCGGTGGTGACCACGGCCACGTCGGTCTTGCTGTTGCCCGCGTCGACGGCGAGGACCGTCCGGGGGGCGGGTGCGGTCAGGCCCACGCGAGGTGCTCCCGGTTGTGTGCGACCAGCCGGTCGGTGAGGGCGTCGGCGTACGCGTACTGGCCGATCAGCGGGTGGGCGAGCAGGGCGCGGAAGACGCGGTCCCGGCCGCCGCGCAGGGCCGCTTCCAGGGCCAGCTCCTCGTACCCCGTCACGTTCGCGACCAGGCCGGTGAACAGCGGGTCCAGGGCCGGCACCGGCAGCGGGACCGGGCCGGCCGGGCCGACGGCGGCCTGCACCTCGATCACCGCGTCGTCGGGCAGGAACGGCAGTGTGCCCCGGTTGAGCGTGTTCACCACCTGGTAGGGGCTGCCCCCACCGCCCAGCAGGGCCGCCGCCAGGTCCACGGCCGCCTCCGAGTAGTAGGCGCCGCCGCGCCGGGCGAGCAGGGCCGGCTTCTCGTCCAGGGCCGGGTCGCCGTACATCGCGAGCAGTTCCCGCTCCATGGCGGCCACCTGGGACGCGCGGGAGGGCTTGGTGCGCAGTTCCCGTACGACCTCGTCGTGCGCGTAGTAGTAGCGCAGGTAGTAGGACGGGACCACGCCGAGGCGGTCCAGCAGGGGGCGCGGGAGGCGGACGTCGTCGGCGATCGCCTCGCCGTGCTCGGTCAGGAGCTTCGGCAGGACGTCCTCGCCTTCCGGACCGCCCAGGCGCACACCTGTCTCCCAGGTGAGGTGGTTCAGGCCCACATGGCCCAGGTGCACATCCGCCGGAGCCGTGCCCAGCAGGGCGGCGAACTTGCGCTGGAAGCCGATCGCCACGTTGCACAGGCCGACCGCCCGGTGCCCGGCCTGGAGCAGCGCGCGGGTGACGATGCCGACCGGATTGGTGAAGTCGATGATCCACGCGCGCGGGTTGGTACGGCGGACCCGTTCGGCGATGTCCAGGACCACCGGGACCGTGCGCAGGGCCTTGGCCAGGCCGCCGGCGCCGGTGGTCTCCTGGCCGATGCAGCCGCACTCCAGCGGCCAGGTCTCGTCCTGTTCCCGGGCCGCCTGGCCGCCGACGCGCAGCTGGAGCAGGACGGCGTCGGCGCCGTCGACCCCCGCGTCCAGGTCGGAGGTGGTGACGATCCGGCCGGGGTGGCCCTGCCTGGCGAAGATCCTTCGGGCCAGGCCGCCGACCAGCTCCAGGCGGTCCGCGGCCGGGTCGACCAGGACGAGTTCCTCGACGGGCAGGGTGTCGCGCAGGCGGGCGAAGCCGTCGACGAGTTCGGGCGTGTAGGTCGAGCCGCCGCCGACCACGGTGAGTTTCACAGTCAGATCAACCCTTTACTCCGGTGAGGGTGACGCCCTCGACGAACGCCTTCTGGGCGAAGAAGAACACGAGGATCACGGGGGCCATGACCAGCACGGTCGCGGCCATGGTGAGGTTCCAGTCGGTGTGGTGGGCGCCCTTGAAGGACTCCAGGCCGTAGGACAGGGTCCAGGCGCCGGGGTTCTCGGACGCGTAGATCTGCGGGCCGAAGTAGTCGTTCCAGGCGTAGAAGAACTGGAAGAGGGCCACCGCGGCGATGCCCGGCCTGGCCATCGGCAGCACGACCCGCAGCAGGGTCCGCAGGTCACCGCAGCCGTCGACCTTCGCCGCGTCCAGGTACTCGTTCGGGATCGTCATCAGGAACTGACGCAGCAGGAAGATGGAGAACGCGTCCCCGAACGCCATCGGGACGATCAGCGGCCACAGCGTGCCGGACAGGTCCAGCTGTTTCGCCCAGAAGAGGTACATCGGGATGACGACCACCTGCGGGGGCAGCATCATCATCGAGATCACCAGCATGAGCGACAGGTTGCGGCCCCGGAAGCGGAACTTGGCGAGCGCGTACGCCACGGGGACCGAGGACACCACGGTCAGCAGGGTGCCGAGCCCGGCGTAGAGCAGCGTGTTCCGCCACCAGGTGAGGAAGCCGGGCGTGTCGAAGACCCGCCGGTAGTTGCCCCACTCCCAGGTGTGCGGGACCAGGTCCCGGCTGAGGGCCTGGCTGTCGCTCATCAGCGAGGTCAGGAACACGAACACGAACGGCAGCGTGAAGAACAGCGCGGCGGCGACGCCGAGCGCGTGGACGGCGATCCACTCCAGCACCGCCCTGCGGCGGGCGGTGCGTTCGGCCCCCGGGACCGGCGGCGCCATCTTCACGGGGTGGTCCAGTACCTGGGTCATGGTCAGTCACCTGCCTGGATCAGGCCGCCCCGGCGCCGCATCAGCAACGCGGTGAACGCCATCGACAGGGCGAACAGCACCAGCGCGACCACGCACGCCGAGCCGTAGTCGAAGCGCTGGAAGCCGAGGTTGTAGACGAGCTGGGGGAGGGTGAGCGTGGACTTGTCGGGATAGCCGGGCTCGAACTGGGTGCCGGCGCCCTGGATCACACCGGAGGCGACCTTCCCGGCGATCAGCGGCTGGGTGTAGTACTGCATGGTCTGGATCACGCCGGTGACGACGGCGAACATCACGATCGGGGAGATGTTCGGCAGGGTCACGTACCGGAACCGCTGCCACGCCGAGGCGCCGTCCAGCTCCGCCGCCTCGTACTGTTCCGCCGGTACGTCGAGCAGCGCGGCCATGAAGACGACCATCAGGTCGCCGACGCCCCACAGGGCCAGCAGGGTCAGCGCGGGCTTGGACCAGGCGGGGTCGTTGAACCAGCCCGGCGCCGGCAGTCCGGCGTGCTCCAGCAGCGAGTTCACCGGGCCGGTGCCGGGGTTGAGCAGGAAGGCGAAGGCCATGGTGGCCGCGACCGGCGGGGCGAGGTACGGCAGGTAGAACAGGGTGCGGAAGACGCCCGTACCGGTCCTGATCTTCGTGATGAGCAGGCCGACGCCGAGCCCGAAGAGCACCCGGAGGGTCACCATCACCACGACCAGCCAGAGCGTGTTGCGCAGGGCGGGCCAGAACAGCGGGTAGTGCTCGAAGACGTACGTCCAGTTCTTCCCGCCGCTCCACGTCGGCGGCCGGAAGCCGTCGTAGTGCATGAAGGAGAAGTAGACCGTGGAGACCAGCGGGTAGGCGAAGAAGACCGCGAAGCCGACGAGCCACGGCGACATGAAGGCCAGCGTGCGCAGGGCCGAGCGCCGGCGCTTCGACGCGAGGGTGACGGCGCTCATCACCGGGCCTGCGCGATGTCCGTGTCGATCTGCGCGGCCGTCTTCCTCAGTCCGGCCTTCAGATCGGTCACCTTGCCGCTCTCGTAGTCGTAGCCGAACTCCTGGATCGTCACGAGGTACACACCGCCGTTGACGGAGGCGGGGGTCGTGGTGGAGTGCGGGTTGGCGGCGATGTCCAGGAAGGTCTTGAACCGCGGGTCGTACTTCAGTTTCGGCGACTTCAGCGCGGCCAGCGTGGAGGGCACGTTGTGGATGTCGTTGGCGAAGCCGACCACCGCGTCCGTGTTCGTGGTCATGTACTTCACCAGTTCCCAGGCCGCGTTCTGGTGGCGGCTGGTGGCGGCGATGCCCGCGATGGTGCCGGTGATGTAGCCCTTGCCGTACTGGCCGGCCTGGTCGTCCGGGACCGGCAGCGGCGCGACCCCGATCTCGAAGTCCGGCTTGGCCTCCTCGGCCATCCCCAGCCGCCACTCGCCGTCGAGCTGCATGGCGACCTGGCCGGTGTGGAAGGGGTGCCTGGGGCCCCACTCGTCGCCCAGCGTGGCGCGGAACCTCTCCAGCCGCCGGAATCCGCCGAGTTCGTCCACGAGCTTCTTCTGGAGCGTGAAGCCCTTCTGGAACGCGGGGTCCTTGGCCAGGTTCGACCTGCCGTTCTCGTCGAAGTACGTCGGCGAGAACTGGCCGAGGTAGTGCTCGGTGGTGGACTCCCAGCCGTGGTAGTTCGGCATGAAGCCGAGCTGCTCGTACCCGTCGCCCTGGCGGACGGTCAGTTTCCGCGCGTCGGCCGCGAACTCGGACCAGGTCCTCGGCGGACGGGCGATGCCCGCCTTCTCGAACGCCGTCTTGTTGTAGTAGAGCCCGTACGCGTCACCGAGCAGCGGCACCGTGCAGCGGTTGCCGTCGAACCGGGTGTACTCGTTCATCGGCTTCGGGAACGTCTTCTCCGGGTCGATCCCGGACTTCTTGAAGAACGGGTTCAGGTCCACCAGGGCGCCCGAGGAGCAGAACTTGCCGACGTTGTTGGTGGTGAACGACGAGATCACGTCCGGGGCCTTGGCGCCGCCGGCGCGCAGCGCCTGGTTGATCTTGTCGTCGGTCATGTTGCCGACGACGTTCACGTGGATGTTGGGGTGGGCGTTCTCGAAGCCGGCGACCAGCGACTTGACGGCCTGCACCTCGTTCGGCGCGCTCCAGGCGTGCCAGAAGGTGATCGTCGTGTCCTTCGACGGGTCGTCGGTGGCGCCCGAGCCGGACTGGCCGGTACACGCGGCGGTGAGGAGCACGGCGGAGACGGTCACGGCAAAAGCCGCTTTTCGGGCGACTTCGGGTATGGCTGTGGGCATGGCGAGGTCTCCCAGGGACGGGTGGGCGAAAAGCGCGGACGCTCAGCGCGAGGTGTCGAAGACCTCGTCGCGGGTGGTGGCGAGCGCGGACTCCAGCGCGCCGCGCAGGACGGGGTGTTCACGGACGTCGCCGACGACCAGCCGGGGCCGGGCGGCGGCCAGCTCCTCCAGCTCGGCCTGGACGAGGCCGCGCAGCACCTCGCCGCCGGCCGTCAGGGCGGAGCCGCTCAGGACGACGAGTTCGGGATCGAGCACGGAGACGAGCGAGGCCAGACCGGTGGCCAGCCGGGTGGCGTAGGTCTGGAGCAGTTCCCGGTGCGGGCCGCTCGCGTGGTCGGCGGCGCGGGCGAGGAGTACGGCGGCGGCCTCGGCGTGCGGCCCCGGTGGCACGCCGGTGATGCCGAGTTCCCGGGCCAGCTTCGGTACGGCCTGGGAGCCGGCCAGCTCCTGGTAGCCGCCGCTGTTGGCCTTGGTGACCTGCCGGACCAGCGGAGTGCCCGGCACCGGCAGGAAGCCGACCTCGCCGGCGCCGCCGGTCCAGCCGCGGTGCAGCCGGCCGCCGAGGACCAGGGCGGCGCCCAGGCCCTCCTCGTTCCACAGCAGCACGAAGTCCGCGTGGCCGCGGGCCGCGCCGAGCCGCTGTTCGGCGATGGCCACGAGGTTGACGTCGTTCTCGTACCCGACCGGCATCGGCAGCGCCGCCGCGAGGTCGTCGAGCAGCGCGGGGGAGTGCCAGCCGGGCAGGTGGGAGGCGTAGCGCAGCCGCCCGGTGGTGGGGTCGAAGGCGCCGGGGGTGCCGATGACCAGCCGGTGTACGTCGGACCGGGCGAGCCCGGCGGCCTTGACGGCGCCGTCGAGGGCGTCGGTGACCTGCTGGACCACGGATCGCGCCGGGTGTCGTCCGGGGGTGGGCAGTTCGTACTCGCCGACCGTGCGGCCGGTGATGTCGGCGACCGCGGCGCGGATGCGGTGCGGGGTGACGTCGAGCCCGGCGGCGTACGCGGCGGCCGGATCGACCGCGTACAGCTGGGCGTTGGGGCCCGGCCGGCCCTCGCTGGTGCCGGTGAGCCGGACCAGCCCGGCCGCCTCCAGGCGGGCCAGCAGCTGGGAGGCGGTGGGCTTGGACAGGCCGGTGAGCTTGCCGATCCGGGTGCGCGACAGCGGCCCGTGTTCCAGCAGCAGGTCCAGGGCGGCGCGGTCGTTCATGGCGCGCAGGACGCGCGGGGTGCCCGGCGTACCGGCGGTTCCTGCCATGGGGGTCGACACCTGCCTTTCCAGCCGCCCAGCTTCTCAGCGACCCGGGGACGACGTCCAGTCTTGATCACCGGCCGCCGGAAGATCACTGTTAGGAAACTTTCCTATTGGGGTGGGAGGAACGTAAGCCCAGGACGAAGGGGGCGTCAATAGACAACGCTCCCTTGGTCGTGCCAGCCGGGATCACGACCGCGATCACGACTGCGTCACGGCTGTGGTTTCCGCTGGTCAGGGCGCTTAGATTCAGGCGACGAACGGCTGGTGGGGCCGACGGGGAGGGCGGGGATGGCCGACCGGAGGCTGCTGTGGAGGCTGTGGTCGGCCACGATGCCAGGCCTCCTGCCCGTGGTGATGGCCGTGTGCCTGGGCGACCTGGTGGACGCGGGCCCGTCCTGGCCGGTCGCCGACGACGTCCTCGGCACCTCGCTCGTCTGGGCCTCGCTCAGCCTGCTCCTCGCGCTCCTCGGGTACGCCCCCCTGCTCCGCCGGGCGCGCGGCACCGGCCTCCCGGTCACCGTGGACGCCCTCGCGGCGACGCAGGAACGGGCGTTCCCGGCGGCGGAGACGGAGCGGTTGCGGGCGGTGCTCGCCGGGTCCGGGCGGGCGTACGACGTGACGGGCGGCGAAGGGGAGTCGTGGCACTTCCGCCGGCGTCCGTTCCGCGGCCGGCACACCGTCACCGGTTCGCTGACGGTGGACCGTCCCTCGGACCGGGCCCGGCTCCTCCTGCGCGCGGACGAGCGGCCGACGGGCATGCCGGGACTGCGGGAGGCGAGCGCGTTCGTGGCGCTGTGCCGGATCACGACACCGAGGGGGACCGAGTGAGAAGCGGCCGGACGGCGACGGTGCTGGCGGTGCTGCTGCTGGGGGCGGTGGCCTGTACGGCGCCACGGCCGGGCGGGCCGCGGGCGGCGTCCCCGGTGCGATCCCCGGCGTCGCCGTCCTGCCCCTCCGGCACGTTCCGCTGGGGTGCGGTACGGCAGGAGACCCGGCTGACCGGTGTCTCCCCGGTGGTGACGGTCGGCGCGTACGACGGGTGGACCACCTTCCGGAACGTGCCGGTGCGCACGATCGTCGCGTCGGTCCGGACGAACGGCGTCGAGCTGTCCGGGCAGCGGACGATGGCCTCCCTCGCGCGGCACCTGGGCTACGACACGAGCGAGCTGATGGCTCCGGGGGAGAGCACCGCCCGCCATCCCCGGCACCCCGACCGGATCCGCTCCGACGGCGCCGGCCGCTTCGTCACCGCGGAGGCCGTGAAGGCGGTGGACGCGAGCTTCGCCGTGACCTGCCCCGACGGCACGCACTACGGCAGCGTCACGACCTGGCTCACCGGCACCCGGGGCGACTCCCTGGCCTGCGGCACCGACCCGGGCGGGGAGGCGTGGGTCCGCGAGGCGTACCGGCTGGCCTGCGGGCCGGTCAGTCGGTGACGAACGGGGTGGTGTCGAGGGTGGGGTACGGCGCCGGGAGGGGGAGGGGGTCGCCGAGGGTGACCTTGGTGTCCGTCTTGTAGTAGGCCTCGGTGGGGTCGTCGCCGGGGAGGACGGGGTCCGTGTAGCAGTGGGCCGTCTGGGAGTGGCGGTCCATGAGGACGTAGACGGGGATGCCGGCGGCCGCGTAGGCGCGGAACTTGGGACCGGTGTCGGTCTCGTGGTTGGTCGAGGTGACTTCGCCGACGAGGGCGAGCACGTCGATGGGGTACCAGCCCTTGTTCGTCCTGCGGTACGACTCGTCGAGATCCGTCGGCCTGCGGCGGCGCACGTAGAAGTCCGGAGTGACGAGGGCCATGGTCCTGCCGTCTCCGTGGGCGGCGCGATAACCGTTTCCGAAGCCCACGAGGTCGATTCCGGCCGACCGGAACTGGAAGAACAGTTCCCCGGCTCCGTGATTGTGGTTGTCGTCCGGCTGCGGTGGCACCATGGCCGTCCCCTCGACGTACTCCGGCCGAATCGGCATCGGCGACGCCTCTTCGAACGCGCTCAACAGGTCGATGGGGTCCACCTGCGTCATCACCGGCTCCATGATCGGTTCGGCGCTCATCGCTTCTCCTCGCCACGCTGATGCCAGGCTAAGCCCACGCCGGGCGCCCCGGCAGAACGATGGGGCACCCCGTGCGCGCCCCGCGCCGGAATGCCCCGCCCGTTCACTCGAACGTGTGTGCCGAACCGTTCCGCTGCCGCCGCTACTTCGCCGGCGGAGCCGTGCGCTGCGGGGCTATCGGGGAGGCCGCCGCCGTCTGCGGGGAGTCCGCGTTGGCGTACACCGAGGGGGCCGCGACCGCGGCGGTCGGGTCCGGGGTCTCCTCCTGGTCCTCCAGGGCCGTCGCCCCGCCCACGATGCGGATGCTCGCCGCGTCGAAGGCCCGCTTGATCCGCCAGCGCAGTTCCCGCTCGACGGTGACCGACTTGCCGGGCATGGTCCTGGCCGAGACCCGGACCACCATCGAGTCGATCAGGACCGAGTCCAGGCCGAGGACCTCGATCTGACCCCACAGCAGCTCGTTCCAGGGCTCTTCCTTGCTCATCTTCTCGGCGACCTCGTCCAGCGTGGCCTTGACCCGGTCCAGGTCCTCGCTCGCCTTCACGGTCACGTCGACCCCGGCCGTCGCCCAGCCCTGCGAGAGGTTGCCGATCCGCTTGACCTCGCCGTTGCGGACGTACCAGATCTCCCCGCCGGCACCGCGCAGCTTGGTCACGCGCAGCCCGACCTCGATCACCTCGCCGGTGGCCACGCCCGCGTCGATGACGTCCCCGACGCCGTACTGGTCCTCCAGGATCATGAAGACACCGGACAGGAAGTCCGTGACCAGGTTCCGCGCACCGAAACCGATGGCCACACCCGCGACACCGGCCGACGCCAGCAGCGGCGCCAGGTTGATCTTGAAGGTGCCCAGCACCATCAGCGCGGCCGTGCCGAGGATCAGGAAGCTCGCCACCGACCGCAGCACCGAACCGATCGCCGCCGCCCGCTGCCGCCGCCGCTCGGCGTTGACCAGCAGCCCGCCCAGCGCACTGCCGTCCACGGACTGCACGGTGCGGTTCATCCGGTCGATCAGCTTGGTGATCGCCCGCCGCACCACCGCGCGCAGCGCGACCGCCACGACCACGATCAGCAGGATCTGCAGCCCCATCGCGAGCCACGTCGACCAGTTCTGCTCGACCCAGCTCGCCGCGTTCGTCGCGCTCTCCTGGGCGTCCTGGAGCGTCGGCACGGCCGGGGCCGTGGAGCCCGAGGGCGACGGGGACGGGGACGGCGATGCCCCGGCGGCCAAGAGGGCGGCGGGCAGGGACGACACGGCAGGTACCTCCCAGGTGCTGCGCGGTCCGTACCGGCGGGGCGGTCAAGGTCACGAAAAGGTCACCGGACGGACAGGACCACCACACTAACGGGGCATTGTGTGTGCCTCATGCCGTTCCGCGCACGAGGCGTGCAGGAGAGACAGGGCTCACGCGGGCTTGAACCGGCCATGATCCGGGGGATGCATCAGGTGTGGTCGAAAACACTCCCAGCCCGTTACCGGGACATGGTGGCGCTTCCACCAGGCATGAGGGGAGACTGACTGCAGATCGTCCCGGCGCGAGCCACGCGCCGCCGACGCCCAAGGAGGCACCCGTGCCGCATGTCCTGGTCCTCAACGCGTCGTACGAGCCGCTCGGCGTCGTACCGCTACGCCGCGCGCTCGTCCTCGTCCTGGAGAACAAGGCCGTCTCCCTCGAGGAATCCGGCGCCTATATGCACAGCGCAACCGTCACCCTCCCCGCACCCAGCGTGGTCCGGCTCAAGCGATTCGTCCGGGTCCCCTATCGGGGGCCTGTTCCTCTGACCCGCCGTGCGCTGTTCGCGCGCGACGGGGGCCGGTGCATGTACTGCGGTGGCGTCGCAACCAGCGTCGACCACGTCATCCCGCGCAGCCGCGGGGGCAAGCACGTCTGGGACAACGTGGTGGCGTCCTGCCGTCGCTGCAACCACGTCAAGGCCGACCGTCACCTCGTGGAGCTGGGCTGGCGGCTGCGGCACAAACCGGCTCCGCCGACGGGGCTGGCCTGGCGGATCATCGGCACGGGGCACCGCGACCCGCGCTGGTTGCCGTACTTGCAGCCCTTCGGCGCGGATGACGCTCTGGCCCGGATCGACGGCATCTCCGCCTAGGTCCGGGCCGACGTGTGTGCGCCGGCGGGACCGGCCGCGCCGCCCGGGGTTCAGGCCCTCGGCCCCTCCGGGCGGGCGCCGCGTGCCGCGTACAGCACCGCCCCCGCGGCGAACGCGACCAGGGCCACCGCCCAGGCACCGCGCTGCGCGCCCGGCTGCGTCGGCCACGCCCACACCGCTGCCGCGCGGCCGTGGGCGGCGTTGGAGCCCAGGTAGACGGCGGTGACATAGGCGAACGCGGGCAGCCAGCTCAGGCGGGCGCCCAGCAGCACGGCCGCCGCCGCGGTGACGCCGGTGCAGCCCAGCGTGTTGCGGACCACCGCGGGCGCCCCGAAGGTCCCGGCGTGCCCGAGGACAGCGGGTGCCAGCAGCAGCGCGGCCAGCGCGGTCAGCGCCGTCAGCTGCCCCAGGCGGCGCGGCCACCAGGGGCGTACGGCCGTACGGTCCAGCTCGTCCGACGCGCTGTACAGGCTGGTCCCGATCACCGCCGACGCCAGCAGCGGCGCCAGCGCGACGATCGGCACCCGGCGGTCCGGGTCGAGGTAGGCGTCCAGCCGGCCGGCCGCCCAGACGGCGAACACGGCCGTACCGGCGAGCGCGGCCAGGGTGAGCGGGAGCGCCCGGGAGCGGGCGTACAGCAGGGGGCCGTGGTGCGTCGTCACAGTACGGGGACCTCCTTCGAGTCGCAGCCCGCGCGGGCCGCGAAGTACGCCGACAGCCAGTCGCGGCGCTGCCGCTCCGGCATTCCGGCCAGCCGGGCGCGGGCGGCCAGGAGTCTGCGCTCCTCGGCGGGGCCGTCGCCGGGCACCAGGCCCTTCCGCTGCAGGGCGTTCGGCGCGAGGTAGGACTCGACCGCGTCGTCCGCCCAGAGGACGCGCTTGGTCATCATCGATTCGGGGCAGTCCCTGCCCTCCAGCGCGGCGACGGCCTCCCAGGCGAACTGCCGAGGATCGGTCAGCCGCCCCCGCACCGTCGACCAGCCCAGCGGCGTGATGCCCGGCAGCTGGGCCTCGTCGGCGCGCAGGGCGCCGGCGTGGTCCGCCCAGCGCGCCGGCAGGTTCCGGACCCCCTCCAGCTTCCCCGTGATCCCCGACAGGGCATCCCTGACCTGCGGGAGCATCCCGGCGTACCGGGCGTTGACGCAGATCGCCGGGGCCACGGACGTGTCGCACACCTGGCGGCGGGCGAGCGGGTCGGGGCGCCACAGGCCGTCCCCGGCCTGCGCCAGCAGCGTGCCCGCGGCCAGCGCGGCGGCCAGCGGGAGCAGGGCCGTCGCCCGCCGCCGGGCCGCGTACGCCAGCACCGCCGCGAGGGCCAGCCCGCCCGTCCACAGCGCCATGGCGCCCGACTGCCACCACACGGGCAGCTCGTCCAGGGAGCTGGTCACGGGACTGAGCGCGCGCACGGCGGCCGAACCGCCACCCAACGTGGTCCCGAGACCCAGGAAGCCGGCCACCCCCAGCACCGGCGCCGCGAGCCGGACGGGCACGACCCGGCCCACTACGTGTCCGGCCAGCGCGGCCGCGGCCATGGCGACCGTGTCCCCCGGCAGCAGGGACGGGTGGGGCCGGTCGCCCTGGGCGTACGGCCAGGTGGCGAGCAGGGCCAGGACGACCGCGGCGAGGTAGCCGGCGGCCACCCACAGCGCGACGGGCAGGGCGGCGGTCAGCAGCCGGGTCAGCGGCGGCCGTACGGTCGTCCCCCACAGCTCCTCCGTGCCGCGCCGGCGTTCCCGGCCGCCCTGCCAGCAGCCCGCCGCCGCGGCCAGCGGAAGGGTGATCACCAGGGCGGTGTGCACCTCGGTCGCGGTCGCCGCCCAGTCGCCCTGCCAGCGGTCCGCCGTGCCGCCCAGCATCGCGCCGGCCGTCAGCAGCACCGCGGCCCCGGCCCAGGGCGCGAAGCCCCGCACCGCCTCGGCGCGCAGCGGGTGCGGCGCGCGCACGGGCGCCTCCGGCTCGGTGAGCAGCGTCATCACACCGCCTCCCGCGCACCCGGCGCGCGGTGCGCGCGCAGCGCCGCCGTGTACCCGCGCTCGATCGGATGGTCGCCCGGCCCGTCGGACGCCTCGCCGAGCCGGGTGAGCGACCCGGGTGTACCCCGGTAGGCGATCCGGCCCGCGTCCAGCAGCGTGACCTCCGTGCAGGCGGCGGCCACGTCCTCCACCAGGTGGGTGGAGACCACCACCGTCGCCGAGGCGCCCAGCTCGCGCAGCAGCTCGCGGAACTCCACCCGCTGCTCCGGGTCCAGGCCGGCGGTCGGCTCGTCCAGCAGCAGCACGGCGGGGTCGTTGACGACGGCCTGCGCGATGCCGACCCGGCGGACCATGCCGCCGGACAACGTCCGCATCTTGGCGTCGATCCGGTCCGCCAGGCCGACCCGGGCCACCGCCCGCTCCACGGCCGCCGGCACCCGCGCGGCCGGCACCTCCTTCAGCCAGGCCACGTACGCCACGAACTCCCGCACGGTGAACCCCGGGTAGTAGCCGAACTCCTGCGGCAGGTAGCCCAGCCGGCGCCGGACCCCGGCCGGCCCGCGGCGGCCGGCGGTGTCCTCGCCGAGCAGCTCCACCCGGCCGGCGTCCGGCCGCGCCACCGTGGCCAGCACCCGGATCAGCGAGGTCTTCCCGGCCCCGTTCGGCCCGAGCAGCCCGTGCACCCCGGTGCCGAGCGCCAGGTCGAGCGAGTCGAGGGCGAGGGTCTTGCGGTGCCGGACCCGCAGGCCGGTCACACGTATGGAACTCATCGGTCTCTCCAGGAGAGGGCACGGGACCACACCAACCGGTGGTCCCGGGATCGGAACGCTCGAAGGAAGCCGCCGCGGACCGCTCCGCGAACCCCGGACGGGGCGAGCGGCCGGCGGGGCCGGGGGAGTGCGCCGTCGCGGACGCGACGGACGGTCGGACGGCGTGCTCAGGGACGCAGCGGGCGGTCGGACGGCGTGCTCAAGGGCGCAGCGGGCGGTCGTACGCGGGGCGGCGGGCCGTCAGCAGGGCCGCGCTCAGCACGGCCGCCGCCGCCCACCCGCCCTGCGTGGCGATGCCGTCCACGCAGCGGGAGAGCTGCTCGGCCAGCCGCGCGGTCGCCGCCCCGCCCGGCGCCACCGCCACCGGCGACAGCACGGCGCACAGCCAGCCGCCGCCCGTCACCCCGGCCGCGACCCGGCACCCCACGAAGGAGGCCAGCGCCAGTGAGGCCAGCGCCAGCGCCAGACCCGGCAGCAGCCACGCCGCCGCGGCCGGCGCCCCCGAGGCCGGCAGCAGCAGCCCGGTCAGGGTCAGCAACGGCAGGCTCACCGCGAGCACCGCGACCGTACGGGTGAGCGCCAGCCGCAGCCCGCCGCTCGGCGTGGCCGCCGTGACCTCGTGCAACGGGTCCGCGTGCGGGCCGTAGGACAGGGCGACCCCGGCGACCGGCACCACCGGCGCGACCGCCAGCAGCAGCGCCCGCGCGCCCGGGAACCCGGCCCCGTACGACAGGGCCAGCGCGGCCACCGCCACGCCCAGCACCGCCGGCAGCCACGCCCCGCGCACCGCCGGCCCCGCGGCCCACAGCAGCCGGGCCACCCGGGACGGCGCGGGCCACCCGGCCGCCCCGCCGGACCTCGCCCCGACCGCCGCGACCGGCGCCGGAGCCGACTCCAGCACCGCCGCCCGCACCTGCGCGAGCACCGCCCCCGCCGCCGTACCGCGCACCGCGGCCGACACCCGGGACGCGCAGCCCGCGCAGCCCTCCACATGCTTCTCCAGCGACCACGCGTCCGGCTCCGGCAGGACACCCTCGGCATAGCGGGCGACCAGGTCCTCGGAGGCGTGCCACAGGTGCGCGTTGCGGTGCGTCATGCCGTACCTCCCAGCGGGGACGGGTGCAACCGGTCGAGTGCCTCCCGCAGCTCGGCGCGGGCGCGGCGGGCCCGGGACTTCACCGTGCCCTCCGGGATGCCGAGCAGCCGGGCCGCCTCCCGGGTGCTCAGCCCGTCGACGACCGTCGCCCGCAGCACCTCCCGCAGCTCGGGGGAGATCCGGTCCAGCGCGGTGCCGACATCGCCGTACTCCAGCCCGGCCAGCACCCGGTCCTCGGCGGACGGCGCGGCCGCGGGCTCGTACCGCCCCGCGGTCCCGGGTTCCGGCAGCGGTGCCGCGACCCGGACGACCCGCTCCTGCGCCCGGCGTGCGTCCACCAGCCGGCGCGCCGCGATCGTCCACAGCCAGCCCCCGGCCTCCTGACCGCGGTGCCCGGCCGCCGACCGCCACACCGTGACGAACGTGTCCTGCAGCACCTCCCGCACCAGCTCCGGGTCGGCACACCGCCGGGTCAGCCGCGCGTGCAGCCACCCGGCGTGCCGGTCGTACAGCGCGGCCATCGCCTCCGCGTCCCCCTGCGCGACGGCCCGCAACAGGGCCGCGTCCGCGCCGCTCCCGTCGTCCGTCTCCCGCTGGCCCCCCATGGGGCGGAACAGTCTCACACCCCCTCTATCGATCACCGGCCCGGTGCCGGATCACCCCCGGCACGGGATTTCCCGGGCGTGGCGCCGGGCTCATTGGGTAGGCCTGCCCTGACCCCCTCCACCACCGCAGCACCCGCACACCGACAAGGAGGCCCTCGTGGCCGCACCGGCTCACCTCACGATCCCCGCCCCGTCCAAACCCGTGGCGGAGCTGTCCGCCGACACCGACGAGGCACCGCTGTACGCGTTCAGCGCGGAGAGCGCCTGCGCGCAGGCGCCGCTGACCAGTGAGCCGCCGCTGCCCGACGCCGAGCCGCTGACCAGCGAACCCCCGCTCGCCGAGGCCGCCCCGCTGACCAGCGAGTCCGACCCGGTCCCGGACTCCTTCGCGCCGGGACTGTAGATGGCCGCGGCGCCCGACGAGCCCCCCGGCCAGCCCTCCGCCGACCTCGCCCGGCTCGCCGGGCTGCACGGGGTCGCCACCTCCTACCGGCCCGCCCCCGACCACATCGTCCAGGTCCCCGCCACCGCCGTGACCGCGGCCCTGGCCGCCCTCGGCGTCGACGCGACCGGACCGGACGCCGTGCGCACCGCCCTCGCCGCCCGGGAACGCGAGCTGCGCGAGCGCCTGCTGCCGCCGACGGTGGTCCAGTGGACCGGCGCCGAGCCGCCCGCCGCCCTCACCGCCCTGCCCGCCGGCACCCGGCTGCACGTCGAGGCCGAGGACGGCCGGCACCGGGAGGGGACCGCGGACCTTCCGCCCGGCGTCCACCGGCTGACCGCCACCGCCCCCGACGGACGCACCGGCGAGGCGTGTCTCGTCGTCGCCCCCGACCGGCTGCCCGCCCCGCCCGGCCGCTCCTACGGCCTCCTCGTCCAGCTGTACTCCCTGCTCTCCCGCCGCTCCTGGGGCATGGGCGACCTCGCCGACCTCGCCGAACTGGCCGGCTGGGCCGGACACACCGCAGGCGCCGGATTCATCCAGGTCAACCCGCTGCACGCGGCCGTACCCGGCGCCCCCACCGACCCCTCCCCGTACCGCCCCTCCTCCCGCCGCTTCCCCGACCCCGTCCACCTGCGGATCGAGGACGTCCCCGAGTTCGCCCACGTCGAGGACCGGGAACGGCTGACCGGGCTGCTGCAGCGCGCCGAACGGCTGCGCGCCGCCGTCCTCGACAAGGGCGCCCTCATCGACCGCGACGCCGTGTGGGAACTGAAACGCGAGGCCCTGGAGATCGTCCTCGCCGTCCCCCTCGGCCCCGGCCGCCAGGCCTCCTACGACGCCTTCCGCGCCGCCCACGGCCAGGCCCTCGACGACCACGCCACCTGGAACGCCCTCGCCGAACTCCACGGCTCCGACTGGCACCACTGGCCCGACGGGCTGCGCGACCCCCGCTCGGCCGCCACCGCGCGCGCCAGGACCGACCTCGCCGACCGGGTGGAGTTCCACGCCCGCCTCGCCTGGCTCACCGACGGCCAGCTCCGGGCCGCCCAGCGCGCCGCCCGCGAGGCCGGCATGCCCGTCGGGATCGTGCACGACCTCGCCGTCGGCGTCCACCCGGCCGGCGCCGACGCCTGGGCCCAGCAGGACGTGTACGCCGCCGGCATGTCCGTCGGCGCGCCACCGGACGCCTTCAACGCCCGCGGCCAGGACTGGGGCCTGCCGCCCTGGCGCCCCGACCGGCTCGCCGCCACCGGCCACGCCCCCTACCGCGAGCTGCTGCGCGCCCTCTTCCGCTACGCCGGCGCCCTGCGCATCGACCACGTCATGGGCCTGTTCCGGCTCTGGTGGGTGCCCCAGGGCAGCCCGCCCACCGACGGCACCTACGTCCACTACGACGCCGACGCCATGCTCGCCCTCCTCGCCCTGGAGGCCACCCGCGCCGGGGCCGTCGTCATCGGCGAGGACCTCGGCACCGTCGAGCCCGGCGTGCGTGAGGCACTCCAGCGGCGCGGGGTGCTCGGCACCTCCGTGCTCTGGTTCGAACGGGACTGGGAGGGCGACGGCCGCCCGCTGCCGCCCGAGCGCTGGCGCGCCGACTGCCTGGCCACCGCCACCACCCACGACCTGCCGCCCACCGCCGCCCGGCTCACCGGCGACCACGTCGAGCTGCGCGACCGCCTCGGCCTGCTCACCCGTTCGGCCGCCGAGGAGCGCGCCGAGGCCACCGCCGACGCCGCCGAGTGGCTCGCCCTGCTCGGCAGCCTCGGCCTGCTGGACAGCCCGGCCGCCGGACCGCCCGGCTCCGACGAGGAGGAGGAGATCCGCGCCGTCCACCGCTTCCTGCTGCGCACCCCCGCCCGCCTGATCGGCGTCTGGCTCCCGGACGGCATCGGCGACCGCCGCCCGCAGAACCTGCCCGGCACCTGGGACCAGTACCCCAACTGGCGCCTGCCGGTCGCCGACACCGAGGGCCGGCCGGTGCCGCTGGAGGAACTGGTGGCCTCGCCGCGGCTGCGGGCGCTGCTGGAGGTGCTGCGGCCCTCCGGTGGCACCGAGGTCCCGTAAGGCACCCCGGGCGCGCGGCCCCGACGACGGTTCGCTAACTTGATTTCCGTGGACAAGAAGAACGCCCTGCGCGCCGGCGCCCTGGCCGCCGGTACGACGCTGATGATGCTGCTCATGTCGTCCCCCGCGCTCGCGCTGGCCCGCGACGACGGCGACGACCCCGGCAAGGGCCTGAGCGTCATCGAGACGCTGGGCCTGTACGTCATTCTGCCGGTGGTCCTGTTCCTGGTGATCGCCGGTCTGGTGATGGCACTGGACAAGTCGCGGGCCAAGAAGGACACCACCTCGTCCAACATCAACGTCAAGTCCGGCGCCGGGGCCAAGGCCTGACCCGGACCACCGGTTCGTTCGCCGGGGGCGCCGCTCCTGCCGTCGGTACGCGCACACGCCGTACCCGGGCAGAGACCGGCGCCCCCGGCGTTTTCGCGCGCCCGGCGTGATCCAGACGAAGGGCCCTAAGGGTTCGGCGCGGTCAGATAGCGCTGCACCGTCGGGCCCAGCCACGCCACCAGCTCCGCGCGGGTGAGCGCACGGGCCGGCGGCAGCCGCAGCACGTAGCGGGTGAGGGCCAGCCCGAGCAGCTGGGCGGCGCACAGCGCGGCCCGCGCGGGGACCTGCTCTGGGTCCGGGCACACCTGCCGGGCCACCGGCAGCAGCTGGTCCCGGAAGATCCCCTGCATCCGCTCGGCCCCGGCCTCGTTGGTGGCCCCGACCCGGAGCACGGCCGTCAGCTCCTCGTTCTCCTCCCACAGGCCGAGGAAGTGGCCGACCAGCGTGCGGCCCACCTCTTCGCGGGGCACCCGCGTCAGGTCGGGCAGCCGCAGGTCGAGCGCGACGGCGGCGGCGAACAGGCCCTCCTTGCTGCCGAAGTACCGCATCACCATGGACGGGTCGATCCGTGCGTCCTTGGCGATGGCCCGGATGGTGGCCCGGTCGTAGCCGTCGGCGGCGAAGCGGTCGCGGGCGGCGGCGAGGATGGCGGTGCGGGTGGCGTCGGAGCGGCGTGCAGTCATGCCAACGAGCGTAGGCCAACCGCCGTTGGCCAACAAGTGTTGACCCTGGCCGCTGGCCGCTGGCCGCTGGCCGCTGGCCGCTGACCGCTGGGCGGGGTGGGGTGCGGCGGCGCGCGGCGGGGGTCAACGATCGTTTGCCAACACCTGTTGACTCCACCCGCCGACCGGCCTACCGTTGCCAACAAGCGTTGGCCAACAACTGTTGGCCAACATGCGTAGGCACCCTCCAGGAGGCCACCATGACCCCGCGCGTCCTCATCGTCGGCTCCGGCCCCACCGGTCTCCTCCTCGCCGGTGACCTCGCCACCGCCGGCATCCCGGTCACCGTCCTCGAAAAGCGCCCCCACAAGGTCAGCAACCTCTCCCGCGCCTTCGTTCTGCACGCCCGCACCCTCGAACAGCTCGACGCGCGGGGCCTGGCCGACGGCCTGGAGTCCCTGGGGCAGCCCCTGGACCGGCTCCGCCTCTTCGGCCGGCTCACCGTCGACCTCTCCACGCTCCCCTCCCGCTACCGCCACCTCCTCGTCCTCCCGCAGTACGAGGTCGAGAAGGCGCTGGAGCGGCGGGCGGTCGAGGCGGGGGCCGAGTTCCGGTACGAGGCCGAGCTGACCGGGCTCACCCAGGACGCGGACGGGGTGACGGCCGAGGTCCGCGGCCCGGAGGGTGGTACGCAGACGCTCCGGGCCGCGTACCTGGTCGGCGCGGACGGGATGCGCAGCGCCGTGCGGCAGGCGGTCGGGCTGCCGTTCCCGGGCCGGTCGGTGATCCGGTCCGTCGTGCTCGCCGACGTCCGGCTCGCCGAGGAGCCGCCGACCGTGCTCACGGTCAACGCGGTCGGTGACGCGTTCGCCTTCCTCGCGCCCTTCGGCGACGGCTACTACCGGGTGATCGGCTGGCACCGAGGCCGCAACGTCGCGGACAGCGAGCCGCTGGACCTCGCCGAGATCAAGGAGATCACCCGTCTCGCCCTCGGCCGGGACTTCGGGATGCACGACGCCCGCTGGATGTCCCGCTTCCACAGCGACGAGCGCCAGGCGCCGGCGTACCGGGTGGGGCGGGTCTTCCTGGCCGGGGACGCCGCGCACGTGCACACCCCGGCCGGCGGCCAGGGCATGAACACCGGGCTGCAGGACGCCGCGAACCTGGGCTGGAAGCTGGCCGCGGTGACCGGCGGCCACGCGGACCCGGCGCTGCTCGACACCTACCAGGCCGAGCGGCACCCCGTCGGCCGGGCGGTGCTGCGCAGCAGCGGCGGGATCGTCCGCCTCGCCATGGCCAAGCGCCCCTGGACGCTGGCGGCGCGCGCGGCCCTCACCGCGTTCCTCGACGCGGCCGGCCCGGCCCGGCGCAAGGTCGCCGGCCAGATCACCGGCATCGGCTACCGCTACCCCGCGCCCCGCGGCGCCCACCCGCTCACCGGCGCACGCGTCCCGGACGTGGACCTGGCCGGCGGCGGCCGCCTGTACGAGGCACTGCGCGGCGGCCGGTTCGTGCTGATCACCCCGGAGGCGTACGACGCGGGGGCCGGCCGCGCGGACCGGCTGGCCGTGGCCCGCTGGGCGAGCGGCCGCCGTACCACCGTGCTGGTGCGCCCCGACGGCTACGCGGCCTGGGCCGCCGACTCGGCCGGTCCGGCGCAGACCGAGGCGGCGCTGGCCCGCCACCTCGGCCCCGCCGCTCCGGCCGCTGCCGCCGACCGCGCGCCGACCGGCGCGCGGTGACGGCTGCGGCGGCTACTCGGCCGTCGCGTCCAGCAACTTCCGCAGCAGGCCGGCCAGGTGGTCGGCCTCTTCGGCGTCCAGGGCGGACAGGGCGGCGCTCTCCTGCGCCAGTCCGGCGCCCACCGCCTCGTCGATCAGCCGCAGCCCCTCCTCGGTGAGGGTCACCTTCAGACCGCGCCGGTCGTGCGGGTCGGGGGAGCGGCGCAGCAGTCCGGCGCGCTCCAGCTTGTCGAGCCGGCCGGTCATCCCGCCGGTGGTGAGCATGAGGGTGGCCGACAGCTCGCGGGGCGAGAGGGTGTAGGGCTCGCCGGAGCGGCGCAGGGTGGCCAGGACGTCGAACTCGCCGCGGGAGATGCCGTAGGGCTTGTAGGCCTTCTCCATCCGGTCGCCCATCGCGCGGGAGAGCCGGAAGATCCGGCCGAAGACCTCCATCGCCCGGGTGTCCAGGTCGGGCCGCACCCGGGCCCACTGCTCGATGATCGCGTCCACGGAGTCCGCCGGCTGCTGCTGCATGCGCTGAGTATCGGCCCCCCTTCCGCTCACCCGCAAGAAAGTCACCGAGGAGACACTTGACGCTAAGTAGCTTAGCGCTAAGCTACTTAGTAGTGACCCACTCGCCCGGTGACCCGCTCACCTCCCCCGGAAGGGGCCCGCCCATGGCCGCCACCCAACCCACTCGATCCCCCCGATCCGCCCGCCCTGCCGGCACCGCCGCCGCCGTCATAGCCGTCACCGCCCTCGCGCCGGTCTCCTGGGGCACCACGTACGCGGTCACCACCGAGTTCCTGCCACCGGACCGCCCCCTGTTCACCGCCCTGATGCGCGCCCTGCCCGCCGGCCTGCTGCTGCTCGCCCTCACCCGGGTGCTGCCGCGCGGCACCTGGTGGGTGAAGGCCGCCGTGCTCGGCGCGCTGAACATCGGCGCGTTCTTCCCGCTGCTGTTCGTCGCGGCGTACCGGCTGCCGGGCGGGATGGCCGCGGTCGTCGGCTCGGCCGGGCCGCTGTTCGTCGTCGGCCTCTCCGCGCTGCTGCTCGGGCAACGGCCGGAGCCGCGGACGCTGCTCACCGGGCTGGTGGCCGCGTTCGGGGTCAGCCTGGTCGTGCTGAAGGGGGCCGGCGCGCTCGACCCGGTCGGCGTCCTCGCGGCCCTCGCCTCCACCGCCGCCATGGCCGCCGGCACCGTACTGACCAAGCGCTGGGGCCGCCCCGAGGGAGTCGGCCCGCTGGCGCTCACCGGCTGGCAGCTCACCGCGGGCGGCCTGCTCATCGCCCCGGTCGCCTTCCTGGCCGAGGGCGCCCCGCCCGCCCTCGACGGCCGTGCCGCCGGCGGCTACCTCTACCTCGCCCTGGCCAACACGGCCGTCGCCTACTGGCTGTGGTTCCGCGGCATCGGCCGGCTCACCGCAACCCAGGCCGGCTTCCTCGGCCCGCTGTCCCCGCTGTCCGCCGCGGTCGTCGGCTGGGCGGCCCTCGGCCAGGCGCTCACCCCGGTGCAGGTGGCGGGCATGGTGCTGGCGTTCGGCGCGACGCTGGCCGCACAGCTCGGCGTCCGCAAGCCGGTCGGGACCCACCCGGCAGCCGGCAGCGTCACGGTGACGCGCGGGGCCCGGCGCTGGCGGTCCGTCGCCGTTCGAGATGCTGAGTGACCGGGGGGCGGCTAGCGTGAAGGGGAAGGTCCGCGATCAGGGGTGTGTCCGCCGCCGGCGGCGGGTGCCCCGGGTCCACAGGGGCCGACAGCCGACGTGGCCCAGGCCCGCTGCTCGTCCCCCGCGGCAACCCCTACGACCGCGCCGTGCCGGTATCCCGCGCGGCCGCGGCCATCGCCCCCGTACCGGAAACCCCGCGAGGGCGTGGAAGGAAGGTAGGCCCATGAAAGCACAGCGCGTGAGGCATCTCTTCGCGGTCTCCGCGGCCGGCGTCCTCCTTGCCGGTGGCGCCGCGATCGGCACGGCGGGTACGGCCTCGGCGGCCACCCCGAACCAGGTCCCGACCAACCACGGCTGCTTCGACCGCGGCTGGGGCGGCAACTGCTTCGGCAACGGCTTCGGCAACGGCTTCGGCTTCCGCAACAACTTCTTCGGCGGGGGCTTCGTCCCCGGCTTCGGCGGCGGCGGCGTCGTGGTGGTCGTCGTCAGCTGACAGCCGGTCACGACCCCGCACCCCCACGTCCACCACTCGCGCCGGACGGGCCCCGCCGAAGAAGTTGTTGCGGAA